>CAKZNX010000171.1 GCA_937132045.1 uncultured bacterium | reverse complement strand
CTCAGTTTCACGGTTTCGTTGGGGTTGTACTGCGCGTAGTATTGCTGATTGAACTTCTTGAAGAATGCGTTATCCTCCAGATACACCTTCAACCACGCCGAACCCGCCATCTGCATTCGCGGCAGGTACATCCCACCCAGCTGCCCGGGCGTGATGGGTAACTGCCTGAGCGAAGGGGCGATAAAGACGTTATTCCCCAGCGCGGGCTGGTTCAGCAGGTCGTAGAAGGGCAGGGCGTGGTAGTTCGGGTCTGTCTTGAAAAAGCCTTCCGGGTCCGCGATGTTCAAAGCCTGCGCGACGCGGTGCGCCACCAGAATGGTCACCGCCCGCGCGAAGCCTTCCTCCCATGCGTCATAATCGAACACCAGAGGTCCGTGGAAGGCGTGCACCAGCACGTGCACCATGTTGATGACCACCGATTTTTTACTGTTATACACGGGGAACAGTATCTCGTTGGTGGAGGCGTTGAAAATGCCACCGGCTACCGCATCCCGGTCGCCGATCTGCGCATCATAGTTCACCACCTTCACCGTTCCGCTCTGCGCGGGCTTGCCGTACACGCTCTCGATAAGTGGCACCGCCGTGTTGATGACACTGCGCAGGAACGCCTCCTGCACCGCGTTCCATCCCTCATAGCTGAAAGAGAGCGTCCCGTCACCATACCGAGTCCGGGCAGGCTGGATGACGCGTCCCCCTTCGCGCAGAATCACCAGCATGTCCACTCCCACCTGGGCGTTGGGGGGCAGAGCACCGCGCTGTTTCCATGCCCGAACCTGTTGCGCCACCGCCTGCACCTGAGCCCGCTGAATGGGCACCGCCTGTTGCAGAACAATCTGACGCCAATCGGCAGGGGAGCGGGTGCCGGCAGGGACATCGATGACCAGCGCCGCCTGCGGACCGTCCGAGCGCGTGTTGAAAGGCACGTTCACCACGTTGCGATAGGGACCGCTCCACGCGGCACCCGCCGCGAGGAGGAACAGCAAGCTAGCAAACCACTTCATCTGCGAGGGAGCTCCTTCATCATGGTCGGTAAGTGAACTTCCAGAGCGGGCTGATGCTGCGCGCACTGCCATCCGTCGAGAACGCTACCACCACCCAGTAGTAGGTCTGACCGGGTTGCAGGGATGGACCGTTGTACACCGTGCTGTTGTTCGGGTGGGATACGCGACTGCTCCCCGGGTTATTCAGGTCGGCGGGCCACAGCGGGTCACGGTTGATGTCGGGGAAACCTTCAAACAGGAGCACCTGATAGTAAGAGGCGCCGTTGAGCCTGTCCCAGCGGAGTGTTGGACGGGAAGTGCTGACCGTCGATCCATGTGCCGGCGACGAGAAGGTGCTCATCGGCGGCAGGGGGCGCGCACTGGCGTTGTTGGAGGGCGAGCTTGCCCCTGCGCCAGTGTCGGGATCAAAGTTGGCGCCTACAGCTACCACCTGGTAGTAGTAGGTAATCTCTGGCGAGAGCTTAAGGTCCAGGTCGGCAAACAGGTCTGCCAGCGGGTCGCGCAGGAAGGCAATGGCGTTATCGGGTACGGAGGCAGGGTTCGCCGAGCGCCCGCGGTAGATACCGTAGCCCAATCGTCGGCTGTCTTCCACATAGTCCCATGTGAGGTCGATCTCGATAAGCGAGCCGGTAGGTGTCACACGACTGAGCGCGCGGTAGCGAGCACGCTGAGGGTCGATCAGCCGTTTGATTGCCTCCAGCGCGTTTGCCATTTCGGGCGAGGTCGCACGGGTAACGCCGCGAGGCTGTGTCCATGCCACTGCTTCCAGATCGTTCGGTGTCGCAGGCACCACACCGGAGGCTACCCCGAGTGCAAACGAGGCTGCAGTGACCTGCCCGGCGACCACAGTCACCGTCTTGCGGTCGTTCAAAAAGCCGGGTGAGGAAGCGACCACCGGATAGTCGTAGCCACCGCGCAAGCCATCGATGCGGTAGTAGCCGTTTCGGTCGGTGACTGCCATCGCCGAGGTCAGCGGACCGCCTGCGAACACGCGCGCGCGCTCGATGCGGTTGCCGTAGGGATCCAGCACAAAGCCTTCGATGGAGCCTTGCTGGTTCTCGGGGCAAAGAAGGATGTTGGCGTTGCGGGTGGTGTCATCGGCGAATACCTGCACCAGCGCGATCCCGCTCCACTGCTGATTACCGATGCGCGCACTCGCCGTTACGTTCTTGAAGCCTTCCGAGATGCCCGTCAGCAGGAAGGTACCGTTCATGTTCGTCACGGTCTCGCCAGAGCCGGTCACCCACACCCGCGCGCCCACCACCGGGTCGCCGTTGATGTCAGTAACTGTGCCCGCAATATTGCCCTTGCCGGACTCTTTACCTCCACAGGCAACAAGCGACAGAAGCGCCATCAGCACAGCGGTCAGCCGACACAGCGCACAAGCTCGCATCTGACTTCTCCTACACCAGCCGAATTCGCTTTGCTCATCATACCAATAGACGCGCCTGCTGTCAAACGGGTTATCCCATCGTCCTGCGCAGGCGGCGCCCTCTAAGGCGCGTTGAGCGGCGGAAAACCTTATGGCGCCGAGGGCAGCCGGTCACGCAGGTCAAGAATGCGCCGTTCGATCTCGTCGCGCACTGTGCGGAACACGTGCAGTACTTCGTCTGGGGTTCCCGTCGCCCGAGCGGGGTCAGGCAGTCCCCAGTGTTCGGTGTGGCGGGCGCCGGGGAACGCCGGGCATTCCTCTGCCGCTTCCCCGCAAAGGGTGACGACGTGGTCGATGGGTGCTGGTACGTCGTCGACCATTTTGGGATAGTGCGCGGAGATGTCGATGCCTTTCTCTGCCATCACCTGTATCGCCAGGGGGTTCACCTGCTCTGCCGGTCGTGTGCCAGCACTCCAGTTCTCGAGGTGAGGCAGGTAGATACGGGCAAATCCCTCCGCCATTTGACTGCGGCACGAATTGCCTGTGCAGAGAAACAGAAGACGCATGTCAGAACCTCCTTTGTCTTTACTCTCGAGTTGTACCTCAGGAAGGCTTTAAGACGGTGTTGTGTAGACGGGTCCACTGGAAGAAATACCGGTTTCGCAAATTGCAGGGAATGTAACAGCAAAAGTGCTTGCGCAGATTATCAAGGGGTGATATACTAGAGTCAGATAGTGGTATGTTGTTGTGCTTACAGAGGTAGCATTTACAACAGAACTTCAGCATCGGTGTAACCGATTACGCAAGGAGGGTGCGAAGGTGAACAGACGAATATCTCCGAGGTGGGCGTTCACGCTCATCGAGCTCCTCGTGGTGATAGCGATTATCGCCATCCTGGCGGCGATTCTGTTCCCCGTCTTTGCGAGGGCTCGAGACAAAGCGCGGCAGACGCAGTGTATTTCCAACCTGAACCAGATCGCCAAAGCCTTCCGCATGTACAGTCAGGACTACGATTTGTACATGCCGCCGACGGCGGTCAGTACCAACCCCGCCTCGCCTATCTGGAGC
The DNA here is from genome assembly GCA_937132045.1 of uncultured bacterium. Lineage (GTDB taxonomy): Bacteria > Armatimonadota > HRBIN16 > HRBIN16 > HRBIN16 > HRBIN16. Next base: position 685 of record CAKZNX010000171.1, on the reverse strand, counting down.
GCACTGGTGGCGCCCTACATCAAGAACACCGGACTGTTCCGGTGCCCATCGGACAGTACGGGCAGGTATGTGGAAACGTACGCCGACCGAGGGTGGCTGCCCTACGGCTACAATCGCGAGTGGGCGCCGTTCATCCCCTCGCGCAACGAGGTGGACTGGGTGGTGCAGCTGAGCCGTGTGGTTCAACCTGCGATGGTCGTGGTGGTCGCGGACAGCGTGCCGGGCGACGTGGCGCAGGGTTTCGTGGGCTACATCGTGCGCGGTAACGTTCAGCCAACACCCATCAACAACAAAGCGGGATTCGCTGCCCGCCACTCGGATGGGGTCAACATCGGATTTGCTGACGGACACACCAAGTGGTACAAGGCAGAGTCGGTCGTTCCCCAACCGCTATCGGCGTTGAACAACACGCCCGCGGGCGTGCGCTGGGACCCGATTGACTACTACTCTGGAACCAACTGAGGAGGCGCGCCATGTTACGAAAGAATCGCGCGTTCACACTGATCGAGCTGCTGGTGGTTATCGCCATCATCATTATCCTCGCAGCGATCCTGTTCCCGGTGTTTGAGCGTGCTCGCGAGAAGGCGAACCAGGCTGCCTGTCTCTCGCACATGAGGCAGCTGGGCCTGGCGCTGATGATGTATGCAGAAGACTACAGCGAGACGCTTCCCTGGTCGTGGGGTGC
>CAKZNX010000170.1 GCA_937132045.1 uncultured bacterium | reverse complement strand
CACATGAGGCAGCTGGGCCTGGCGCTGATGATGTATGCAGAAGACTACAGCGAGACGCTTCCCTGGTCGTGGGGTGCCCCGAACGCAGAGTATCCGCTGAGCCCACCGAACGCGGTCCCCACGTGGGCGGAGCTGATCTACCCCTACACCAAGAACCTCGGGGTTTTCGGCTGTCCGGCTAACCTCCCGAACTTCGCCGAGTATCGCAAGCGGTGCCAGAGGGGCTGGTTCGCCTGCCTGAATCAGCCCGAGCTGGTGCGCCGATACAGTCAGTTCGGAGCCCGCAGTTATTCCGCAAACGCCTATGTGCTGGGCTGGCTGGGCGCCAACCCCAGTGGGTCGCATGGTCCTGGCACGGTGCGCTCATTGGGTGCCATTCCACAGCCGGCACAGGCAATCGCCATCACCGAGTCCATCTCGTTTGGCACGGTGATGCGCCTGCCCACAGGCACGACACCTGCCGGCGACATGCACTGGTGGTGGGCGATTTCCGATGAGTGCTGGGCGCGCACCGAGATGCAGTACTCGCAGGAGACCGCCGCATGGTCCAGCCTGCTCCTGCATAACGATGGTGCAAACTACGTGATGGCGGACGGACATGCCAAGTGGTACCGACCGTCTCAGACGCTGGCTGCACTGGAAGTGGTGAACGGTCAGCCGAGAGGCAACCTCTGGCAATGGGACCTGCCGCCTGCCTCGCGATGTCGGTAGTTGTCGTTGACAACAATCTATCACGCAAAGGAGGGGCTGTTTCATGAAAGCACGCTGGCTCGCGCTGCTGGTGCTACCGTTGCTCGCATGGACGGTTGCGCACGCGCAAGACAATCTCGATTCGCCGTTCGGTATCAAGAACGCAGACATCTTCGCCACAAACATCTACCCGGTGATGTGGCAATTCCCCAGTGGCGGGCTGGTCGACGAGCCGGTCAACCTCGCCCCGTATGCCATTCGCTCGGGGGGACACTACGAAGTACAGACCGTATTCGACTCTCAGGGCAATATCTACTTCCGCGGCAGTATCGGCGCCGATGCACCCAACAACAGCGTCCGCATCTACTCGTTTACCGCCGATGGCGCGTTCCGCTGGAAGTCGGACAACATCTTCGGCAACTGGATCGGCGCGTCGCCCATCGTGGGGCAGAACGCGGTGTACGGCATCGGCTTGGAGTATGGGCAGGGCGGGACGACTACTCCGCCGGTGGTCGCGGCGCTGAACAAGCAGACCGGCGCGACGCTGTGGACGCGAGTGCTGCCTGAAGGGGTGCCTGGAGTGGCAGGCACACTCTACGACGGGGTACTGTACGTGTCCACCACCGACTACCTTCGCTCCACCGGCGAAGAGGACATCCCGACAGTCACCATCTACGCCATCAATGCGGCAAACGGCAACATCATTCGACGCTACGACGTGACCGTTTCGCGAGGTGGCTGGGCTGCCAACCCGCGCACCTCGCTGACGCTCGTTCCCAACGTCTTCGGTACGGGCAGGCATGGTCTTTATTTCACTCAGGATCGTGCCCCGGGCGTCCCCACTGACCCCAACGTGTTCGGCATCAACCTGACTACCGGAGCCATCTGGAGTGCCTCCGGCGGCAAATCCAACCACAGCCACCTGATCTACTCGCCTGTGACCAACGAGCTGATCAAGGTGTCGTGGAACGACTACGGGCAGACCATCGCCACGTTTGACCCGGTAGCCGGCGTCAAGAAGCATGAGTCCAGCTGGAACAGAGTCTCGGTGCTGGACCCCCTTCAGTCGCTGGAGTCCAGCGGGTCATGGTTGTGGAGCACCATAGGCGGTCACGGTTACTGCGATACGGCAGCCCTGTTGCCGGACGGAACCTCGGTCATCACCGCGGGGTTTGGTGGAATTGTCGCTCTGTACACGCGCGAGGCGACAGGGGCGTACACCGGGCGCATCCTGACGCAGGGCGCATCGTACTGGGGCGAGTTTCACAACATGGCTCAGCTGATCCGTCCGTCGATGCCCACCGGACCTGCCACTTCGGAACTCCCGCCCGTCTGGTTAACTGCGACGCGGTCGGAACGTTCGGAAACCGGGCAGACCTCCATGGTGGTGGCTGTCGATGCCATAACCGGTAAGGTGTTGTGGCAGTACGACACACAAAGAGGCAGCCACATAGACCTGCGAGGCGGTGCAGTGATGGGTCCCAGCGGTTTCATCTACTACATGACGCCGGACAATATCCTGCACATCCTCAAACCGACTCCAGCTCCGCAGGTGGACGGATTGGTGCTCCTGCCGGGCTATTTGGGTCCCGCCACTACGGGCAGTGGCGATGGTACCGTCACTGTGGCGCCGCCGCTCACGCTGGAGTTCCGAAGTCCAGGCACGACCACGGTACGGTTCCGCAAAACTGTGGCACTGTCGGTAGAAAATGGCATGGCGCAGTTCAGGCTCAACAACATTCCCGCTGGCACGTATGATATCGCCGCCAAGGGTTACCTGCAGTTCTTCCCGTGGGACGGAGGCAGAACCTTCTGGTTCACCCGCACACTGCGCGCTTTGGTGCCTGATGTGGTGGTACCTGCCAACGGCACAGGAAGCGTGTCGGTGTCGCTGGTTCTGCTCGCCGGCGATGCGGATGACGACAACGAAGTCACGCTGTTCGACTTCGGCTTGCTCGTTCAGAGCTTTGGCGCCCTGCGCGGCGACAGCGACTGGAACCAGAGGGTCGACTTCGACGGCGACGAGGAGGTCACGCTGTTCGACTTCGGCATTCTGGTGCAGAGCTTTGGCGAGATTGGCGCCGATTAGCCAGTAGATACGAGGGGCAGGCGTCAGTCTGCCCCTGGCAACATCAGAAATCTTATGCAGTTGGCAGTAGTGCCCTGCCGTACGTCTGTGCTGACGGTGCGGCGGGGCATTGGAGTGAAGGTGCAATGCGCAGTTCATCCTGACATTCAACGAAGGAGGGTGAAAGATGAAAGCTCGGTTCGCATCTCTCGTGGTGCTGCTACTGCTCACGAGTACAGTTGTCTGGGCGCAGAATGACTGGCCCGACGCGCCCTGGGGGCTGAAGAACGCCGACCTCTATGGCACGAACGTCACCGCGGCTCCCTATCTGTTCACCTCTGGCGGAGCCGTGTTGCGCCAGGTGCCTCTGGCTTTGCCCGGTGTGCAGCCTCCGCGCCATGGCTTCCATCCGCAGATACTGTTCGATTCGCGGGGCAACCTGTATTGGCGCGGAAGCAACAACGAGCCGTCCCCCCGCGCCACCGAGTCGGTGAGTATCTATTCGCTATACCCCGATGGAAGTGTGCGCTGGAGGTCGGACAATCTGTTCGGGCACTTCCGCGGCTGGGGAGGGCTGCTTATCGGACAGCAGCGCGTATATGCGGCGGGCTGCCAGTTCGGGAAGGCGGGCCCTGGCTCACGTCCGGTGGTCGCCGCACTCGACAAGGAGACGGGAGTTACCATCTGGTCACTGCCTTTGCCAGCGGGACCGGTGAACTGGGCGCCTGTGCTGGCGCTGGCGGATGGCACGCTGTACGCCTGCTCTGAACCCTGGCGCAAGAGCACAGGTGAGGAGGACATCACCGTCATTACGGCGTTTGCTCTGAATGCCGCGACAGGTGCCATCACCTTTACCGCCGATTACCAGGTGCCCGATGGCGTGCCGGTCAGCACGCCAGACGCGCCGGTACACATGCCCAACCAGGCGTTCACCATTGTACCCGACGCCTTTCCTGTGGGTCCAACGGCTGTTCCCGGCATCTTCACCAGCGTGAGCTCCAATGTAGCGGGGGAGAGAACGGTGCTGGCGATCAACCTTGCCACCGGGGCGGTGCAGTGGACGGCGGTCGGTGAGAAGACCAACCACCATCACCTGATCTACTCCCCGGTCAACCGCGAGCTGTACAAGGTGTCGTGGAGCGACTACGGCAACACGTTTACGGTGTACGATGTGGCAACCGGCACGATCAAGGGGCGATTGAACACGCGCTTCGATTCGGTGCTCGACCCCATCCCACCGGGCGATGGTACGGGCAATCCCCTGCGCCACGAGGTTGGTGGGCATGGCTACTGCGATACGGCGGTGCTGTTGCCGGATGGCAAGTCCATCATCACCGCATCCTTCAACGGCGTGGTGGTGGTCTACTCGAGCGACGGGCGGGGCAACCTCACCTCGCGCATTCTGCTCTCCGGTCCGTCGCACTGGGGCGAGATGCATCACTTCGCTCAGATGATACCGGTGCCAGGCACCATCCAACCGGGCGGAGTATGGATTGCCATGACCCGCCACAACAACGAGGATCCGCTGCGCAGTGAGTCCGTGCAGGTTATCGCGGTGGATGTGCTGACGGGGCAGGTGCTGTGGCAGCTGGACACCGGCATCTGGGGACCCAACTGGTATGACTTCTACGCGCTGCTTCCGGGAGCGCGTGCACCGGTGGCTATCAGCCCCAGTGGTCGGTTGTATTATGTGCGCTGGGACACGCTCTACATCATTGACCCGGCACCGGGTCCACAGATCGACGGCAGAATCATCCTCCGCGGGTTCACCGGCACGCCCAAATACGGCAGCGGTGACGGCGAGTGGGTGGTCGCGCCGCCGCTGACGCTGGAGTTCCGCCAGCCTGGCACCACCGACGTGCTGTTCCGCAAGAGCATCGCGCTCAACGTGAATACCACCGCGGATGTGGACGGTGGCGTGGGCATCTTCCGGCTCAACGGCATTCAGCCCGGCGTCTACGACATCGCCGTGAAGAGCTACGTGCAGGACCGTTTCGGCGAGCGCTACGAGTTCTCACACTGGCTGAGAGCGGTCGCCCGTGCAGTGGTGGTGCCCGGGCCGGGCATCGGAAGTACCATCGTTGACCTGCGCCTGATCAACGCCGACGCCGACAACGACAACGAAGTCACCCTGTTCGACTTCGGTCTACTGGTGCAGGCGTTTGGCGCGGTGCGCGGCGATGCAGAGTTCAAGCAGGTGGTGGACTTCGACGGCGATGAGGAGATCACGCTGTTCGATTTCGGTATTCTGGTGCGCAGTTTCGGCGAGGTGGGCGAGGACTAGCTTGTAGCCTCCAACCTGTAGCCCCTCTTCCGTGTGATGCGGGAGAGGGGTTTTCCTTTTGCCAATCACAGGCGTTGCTGGAGCGTTTGTTGCTCGATGGCGTCCAGCCGCTCTTCGATGCGCTGAACTTTATCGCGCAGGGCGGTGAGGGAGTTATCTGAGCTGAGCACGAACTGTGTGCTGGACTCGCGCAACTGCTGAAACTGCTGGCGCAGGTTCTCGATCTCTTTGCGCAGTGCCTCCGTGCCCTGTGTCTGCTGTTGCAGGCGCACGCGTTCGATTTTTACCTTATGAGAGTAGTGGCTGATAATCCACAGTACCGGAACGACGAAAGCCAGCAGTCCCAGCGAGCCCAGCAGTATCCCGAAACCGATACCAATGATTTCCCAGCCGCTCATGGTGTCCTCCCGGGGGTCAGAGCCTAGACTGCACCTGTTGCCCCTCTACGGTGCTCAGGCGCTGTTCAAGGCTGTCGAATCTGTTCTCGATACGCTGGAGTGCGTCCTCGAACGTCAGCGCATACTGGGTGCTGGTTTCCCGAACCTGTGACAGCTCCTGACGAATCTGCTCGAAGGCTTTGTCGCTTTTCTCCTGTCGGATACGCTCACGCTCCAGCTGATAGCGTGTCCACATGGCGAACATCGGTCCGCCGAATATCAGCACTACTGCCACCAGTCCGATAATATCTCCCATTGTGGTGTTACCTCAGCAGTTGCTGTGTTTGCCCCTGTTCCAGCTGCGCCACGCGGTTTTCCAGCTCGTCCAGCCGGCGCTCGATACGCTGAAGGGTCTGGTCCAGCGCCAGGTCATACTGGGTGGTGGTTTCCCTCAGTTCCTCGACCGCTTTGCGCAGGTGCGCCACCGACTCGGTCTCATGTCTGGACTGTAGCTTGATCCGCTCCAGCTGAAACCTGGTGACCAGAGCCACAATCGGGATGGACAGCGCCAGGATTGGAATCATCAGAGCGAAAATCTCTATCATGCTTTACCCCACCTCTTCTATGGCATCGCGCAGGCGGATTTTGCCCATATACAGCGCCTGTCCTATAATCGCTCCCTCCACGCCGATTGTCTTGAGCGCCGTGAGGTCATCAAGCGACGCGACCCCACCCGACGCGATAATCGGCACGCCCGACTCGCGAACCAGAAGGCTTAGCATCTCCAGATTCGCCCCGCGCAGTGTGCCATCCCGCGCGATGTCGGTAACGATAGCCCGAGTTGCCCCACGTCGCGCCATCTGGCGGATGAGCTCCAGAGCGTCTACCTCGGTCTGCTCCTGCCATCCGCGAACCGCTACCTTGCCCTCGCGAGCGTCCACCCCAAGCACCACACGCTCGCCCCACCGCGCAAATATCCGCTCGGCGAACTCCGGTTTTTGAATGGCGACGCTACCCAGTACCACCCGCGTCGCACCGGCAGCGAAAGCGCCCTGCACGTCTGCCTCGGTGCGCAAACCACCGCCCAGCTGGATGGGTATTTGCACCGCCTGAGCAATCTGCGCCACGATGTGCAGCTGCTGTGGCGAGCCGAGACGGGCTCCGTCGAGGTCGACCACGTGAAGCCAGCGTGCGCCCTCACTCTGCCAGCGCCGAGCGGTCTCCACCGGGTCATCGCTGTATACGGTCTCCGCGTCAAACCGCCCCTGAACGAGCCGCACACAGCGCCCGCCACGCAGGTCTATGGCTGGATAAAGGTCCATCCGATGATTCGTGACCCCGTTACAGGATTCAAAGTTTCTGCACAGACAGTTAATTTTCTTGCGTCTATATTATCAGAAATGAAGGCAGAATGCAAAATATTCAAAATGCGCCTCTGGCAAAATTGCTCAGGATGCGTAGCCCGACCGCGCTGCTCTTCTCAGGGTGAAACTGCACGGCGCGCACGTTTCGCCACTGAACCGCGCAACAGAAGCTGACCCCGTAGTCGGATACGGCGGTAACTACCTCATCCTCGTCCGGCTGAGGGAAGTAGGAGTGCACGAAGTACACATGCGACCCCTCCTCGACGCTATCAAACAGTTCATCGGGTCGGGTGAAGTGCAGGGCGTTCCAGCCGATGTGAGGCACCTTCAGCGGTCTGCCGGTCACATCCGTAAGCCCCTCAGGGAAGCGCACCACCGTGCCTTTCAGGACGCCCAAGCCTCGCTCGTGTTCGCCACTCCACGTCTCTTCGCTGCGCTCGAAGAGCAGTTGCAGTCCCAGACAGATGCCCAGAAACGGCTTGCCGCTGTCGATGAAGTGCAGTATCGCGCAGCCCAGTCCTGACTGGCGCAGGTTGTGCATCGCCGCGCCGAAGGCGCCCACTCCCGGCAGGATGACCTTCTCCGCTGTGCGGATAGCGTCTGCATCCGAGGTGACCTCCGCTGCGAAGCCCAGCTTCTGCAATGCCTTCTGCACACTGCGCAGGTTGCCCATACCGTAGTCCACGATGGCTATCACCGCTACAGCACCCCTTTGGTACTGGGCACGCCGGTCTCGCGCGAACGATAGCGCACCGCATCCGCCAGCGCACGTCCCAGCGCCTTGAAGGCGGCTTCGGCGATGTGGTGTGCGTTGCGTCCAGCCAGCTGGCGCACGTGCAGGTTCATCGGCACATTGAAGGCGAAGGCGCGCAGGAACTCCTCCACCAGCTCCGCCGGCATCTGCCCCAGCATCACTGGCGGCAGCTGGAGGTCGCAATGCAGATAGGCGCGCCCGGACAGGTCTACCGCCACCATCACCAGCGCGTCATCCATCGGCACAACGGCGTGTCCGTAACGCTCGATGCCCCGCTTGTCGCCAAGCGCCCGCTGAAGCGCCTGTCCCAGACAGATGCCCACATCTTCCACAGTGTGGTGTGCATCCACCTCGAGGTCGCCCTGTGCCTGAATCACGCCGTCGAACAGGGCATGTCTCAGCACGTGCGTCAGCATGTGGTTCAGAAAGCCGATGCCGGTTTCCACCTCTGCCCTGCCGCTGCCGTCCAAATGCAGGCTCACATGAATGCTGGTTTCGTTCGTTTCGCGGTCTACCTGTGCCAGGCGTTCGTCCATTCTCTAACTCCCCCGTTCGTCCATTCTCCACTTGACGGCTAATCGGTGTGCGTCCAGCCCTTCCACCTCCGCCAGCGTTTCGATTGCCTCCGCGACCTGCGCCAGCGCCTCGCGCGAGAAGCTCACCACGCTGCTTTTCTTCACGAAGTCGTCCACGTTCAGTGGGGAGGCGTAGCGAGCGGTGCCGCTGGTGGGCAGGGTATGGCTGGGACCTGCCACGTAGTCTCCCAGCGACTGCGGCGAATAATCGCCCAGCAGAATGGCTCCGGCGCATCGGATACGCGACAGGTGTCGCCACGGCTCAGACACCATCAGCGCCAGGTGCTCGGGCGCACAGGCGTTCGCCAGATCGATCGCCTCGTCCATATCGTGCGTGATGAGGATACCGCCGTTCTTGCTGAGGGTCTCCTGCAGTATCTCCCGTCTGGGCAGTTCGGCGGTCGCCCGCTCGATCTCTGCCATGACCGCCTGCGCCAGAGCCGTGGAAGGCGTGATGAGGAAGGCAGCGGTATGCACATCGTGTTCCGCCTGCGTGAGCATGTCTATCGCCACGAAACGCGGGTTCGCCGAATCGTCCGCCAGAATGCATACTTCGCTCGGACCCGCGAGCATGTCGATGCCCACGATGCCATACACCAGTTTCTTCGCCACGGTGACGTACACGTTGCCCGGTCCCACAATCTTGTCCACCGCCGGGATGGACTGCGTGCCGTAAGCCATCGCCGCCACCGCCTGCGCGCCGCCCACTTTGAACACGCGCTTCACGCCAGCCTCCTGCGCCGCCAGCAGCACCAGCGGGTGCACGCTACCGTCCTTGCGTGGAGGGGTGCACAGGATAATCTCCTCAATACCTGCCACCTGCGCCGGAACCGCACACATCAGCACCGAGCTGGGATACACGGCGAGACCACCCGGCACGTACACCCCCACCCGACGCAGGGGGACGACCATCTGTCCAACCATGCCACCCAGCTCGTCCACCGCGAACCACGCGGTGCGCCTCTGGTGTTCGTGGAAGCGACGGATGCGCTCCGCCGCCAGACGCATCGCGGAAGCGACAGCATCAGGCACCTCGCGGCGGGCTTGCGCAAACTCCTCGTCCGTCACCGCGAGGCTCGCAATCTGCACGCCGTCGAATCGACCGGTATATTCGCGCAACGCCTCGTCCCCTCGGGAGGCGACATCGTTGAGGATCGCTCGCACGCGCGACTCGATCTCAGCGTCGTCCAGCGCGAGGGAACGGCGAAGCAGTGCCAGCACCTGCTCGCGGGGCGTTGTATCGGTTCGAACCACACGCATGGAATACTCCTCGTAGCCAGTCTTCCCGAAAAACGGCAGGGGCGACGAACGCCCCCGCACATCAGCCAGTGGTATTGTACGCTTT
>CAKZNX010000169.1 GCA_937132045.1 uncultured bacterium | reverse complement strand
TGGACGACGCTGTCATCCAAGCACTGCTGGAAACTGCGCAGACCACCAAACGCCCACTTCTGCTGGTGTTCGACGAGCTGGGAAAGACACTGGAATATACGGCGACGCACCCTGCCGAGAGCGACCTGTATCTGCTTCAGCAACTGAGCGAGACCGCGCCGAGGGTGCCAATGGTGTTCGTCGGCATCCTCCATCAGTCTTTCGAAAGCTATGCAGAGCAGCTGGAGCGTACCATTCGCCGCGAGTGGGCAAAGGTGCAGGGACGCTTCGCGGATATCCCGTTCGTAGAGAGCAGTGAACAGATGATGCGCCTGACGGCGCTCGCACTGCAAATCACCGATGACGTTCCAGCGCAGCTGATTCAGCGAGGACAGCAACTTTGCGCCCAACTGGCGCAACAGGCAATCAGCGATGGGCTTTTCCCAGCTTCGGCACACAGCCGCGAGTTTGTCGCGCTTGCGGAGCACGTCTACCCGCTCCACCCCGTCACATGGGCTGCTCTGCCAGAAGTCTTTCGTTGGCATCTGCAGAACGAACGCTCGCTCTTTGCCTTTTTGACTTCACATGAGCCGCACGGATTTCAGCATTTCCTGAGCGGGCATTTCCTGTCGCCAGAGAACGCGCCGCCGCTGTATGGTTTACATCACCTGTACAACTACCTCGTGACGAATCATCACCACCTGTTGATGAGGCGGTCACATGCCCGCCCGATCACGCAGGCGATGGAGTATCTGCAGCATGACGGCTGGTCGGATGCCGAAGTCGTCGTGCTCAAACACCTTGCCTTGCTGCAGTGGCTTCAGGAAAGCAGCCATTTGCGCCCGACCCGCGAGGCGCTCGTGTGCTCCGCCAGCCCTTACCTGACCCCAGCGCAGGTGGACGAAGCAATGCTATCCCTGCGCCGTAAGGCCGCAATAGTATGGCGTTCGTACAATCGCACGTATCGTGTGTGGCAGGGGAGCGATATCGATATCGAGGAACGCCTGCAGAAAGCCCGAGCACAACTGAGCGGCTCCATAGCGCTGGCGAAAGTGGTACAGGAGTTTCTGCCGCCACGACCTATGGCGGCGCGCCGCCACAGCTACGAAACCGGAACTCTGCACGCCTTTGCCGTGCACTACGTCGACAACGAACGGCTCACGCGGGGTGACTTGCCATGGCTGAGCGCGCAAATCGAGCCGATGTACGCCGGACAGGTAGCACTGTGCCTTCCACAGTCTCCTGCCGAGATAGAACGATTTGTTCAGTGGGCGCGCTCGCTACCGGTGGCATCTCGCGAACGGGTGCTGGTCGCGGTGCCCACCGAGATGACTAGACTGGTAGAGCTGAGCATCGAGCTGCAGAGCCTGCGCTGGGTGCAGGAGAATACTCCTGAACTGCGCGACGACCCCGTTGCCCGACGGGAACTGAGTGAACGAGTCGTGGGCGTTCAACAGGAGATCGAGCAACAGGTGCAAAGTTTGTGGCGCGGCTGTCGATGGTTCTGGCGAGGCGAAGAGTATCATCCGGGTCGTTCGGTCTCTCGCTTTCTCTCCAAGGTGTGCGATACCCTGTATCCTGGCGCCCCCATTATACGCAATGAACTGATCAACCGCTGGGTGCTCTCGTCGGCAACAGCGGCGGCGCGGCGCAACCTGATCGAAGCTATACTGACCCGCTCGCACATAGAGCGCCTCGGTATCGATGGCTATCCTCCCGAACGGGCCATTTACGAAAGCCTGTTTGCCGCATCGAGGCTTCACACGCCTTCATCGGCGCTGGGCTGGCAATTCGTTGAACCTCCGCCCGAAGACCCTCTGCATCTGCGCCCGGTGTGGGAAGCTATTCGGGAGATGGTCTTCACCGATCCGCCTCGAATGGTCAATGTCGCTGAGATGCAGCAGGCGCTGGCACAACCTCCTTTCGGGATGACGCCGGGCGTGTTCCCTATCCTCCTCTGTGTCTTTCTGCAGGTATACGCGGATGAGTGCAGCCTCTACCGCGAGGGTACGTTCCTACCGGAGCCTTCGATAGCTGACTGGGAAGTGTTGCTTCGACGACCGGAACTGTTCGCGGTAAGCGGGAGCCTGACGACGGGCGCACGAGCGGAGATCCTTCAAGCGATTGCCCAGCGCTGGAATGTCCCTCCTACGACACTGGTTATCGTGCGTGAACTGATACGTCGGGTACGCGCCTTGCCCGAACACGCCAAACGGACGCGACGTTTGGCTCCGCCTACACTGGCACTGCGCGACGCCCTGATGCAGGCACAATCACCCGAGCGACTTCTTTACCACGACATCCCCCGCGCGCTGGGGGTGGAGCTTCCTGCCGAACATGCAGACGATGCGGTAGTAGCAGGTTTCCTCGCTGCACTGGATGCCGCTTTGCGAGAGCTCTCCGCGGTCACCACACGTACCATCGAATGGGCTCGCGACGAGCTGCTGAAGGCATGTGACCTGCCAGCAGGGGAAACGGGGTGGCGGTTGCTCAGGGAACAGTCTGCCATCCTGCGCGACCGGGTGTCGAACTCACACCTGCGTCCTCTGCTGGCGCGCGCCGCCGCAGCAGTCGGAGCAGAGCCCGGAAGCAGTACCGACGAGTCCGCGCTGGAGAGCGTGCTGGCTTACGTCGCTGGGCGTCCACCGCGTAGCTGGACCGATACCGAGGTACAGCGGTTTCCTGAAATGGCAAAGGTGCTGGGCGAAGCCTACCGCAGTAGCGTCGTACTCAACCTGCAGGACCTTCCCCTGACCCCCGATGAACAGAGACAATCCGATCAGCTGGTGCAACAGGTGCGTCAGGCGCTGGCGGAGGGAACATCTACACGGGTGCGGCTGACGGTCTTGTTGCGTCTATTGCAAGAGTGGACTTCTCTTGACCTCTGATCGTCAAAAGAGCGAGATGCTTGCCAAAATTGCCCGGATAAATGATATAATATGGATGCACGGCAGGCGCCATGCGCGACGACTCGGGATGGCTGAGCATGCAATCGCCCAAACCGACCCGGCATATCCTCTCGCTGTCTGGGGGTAAAGATAGCACCGCGCTGGCTATCTACCTGCGCGATCGCGTACCCGAAATGGAGTACGTGTTCATGGATACCGGCGAAGAACTCCCCGAAACCTACGAATACATCGAGAAGCTGGAAGCATACCTCGGTAAGCCCATTGTGCGATTGAACCCTGAACGACCTTTTCACCATTGGCTGCTCGTATATCGCGGGGTGCTTCCTGACCCGAGAAACCGATGGTGTACACGCAAACTTAAAATTGAGCCCTTTGAGCGTTATGTTGGTGATGATCTGTGCTACAACTATGTAGGCATCCGCTCAGACGAGGCACAGCGGAAGGGATATATCTCCACCAAGCCCAACATCATTCCGCGCTATCCTTTTGTGGATGACGGTGTCACCAAAGAGGATGTGCTGCGCATTCTGGAAGAAAGCGGACTGGGTTTGCCCGAGTACTACCGATGGCGCTCCCGATCGGGATGCTATTTCTGCTTCTTTCAGCAGAAGATCGAGTGGATTGGGCTTCATGAGAGTCACCCTAGGCTCTTTGAGAAGGCAGCAGGTTTCGAGAAGTACGACCCTGTGACTGGCGCGCGATTTACATGGAGCGAGGGAGAGCCTCTGTCCGCCTTGCTCGATGATGAGCGCAGAAGAGAAATACGTCATAACGCCGCTAAGCGAACAGCCTTACATAAAACCGCTCGAACGAAGCTCTGGGATATTTTTGCCGACGAGGACGATCAAGAGGGGTGCTTGGTATGTCATCTATGACCATACCTGTCGCACAAGACCTAGATTACGTCCTAAAAGACCTTGAGCAGCTGAAGCGCTCAGGTCTCGAGGGCAGACCTAAGCCTCACAAGCTGATACTATTCCCAAACGTTGTCGACTTGTACGAGAGCGGCTTGTTAACGGACAATAGAGTTTATTTAGATGAACCTCTACGTAAGCGATTCACAGACTACTGTGGTTTCGTTCCTCAGAAGGGGGACTTGCCGCAGGTTGGTCTGCCGTTCTTTCATTGGCGTACTTCGGGTTTATGGCGTCACGTCGTACGCGAAGGAGCGCAGCCTGCATACGATGGTAAGGCGACACCCGGAGGAGGAATTGGCAACGTGTTACGCACTGTCAAGTATGCCTGTCTAGAAGACCCCGTCAGGAATGTGTTACGTGACGACTGTGCACGTGCGATTTTTCGCTACGCAATTATCAAAATGCTGATCGACGAAACGCCTAGCGTCGATGCCTCTAAACTATTCAACGCGAGGTACACTGATGGCTCCTGAAAATCAGAGGCGAATCGGTACCGTCTTTCATGAAACTTTCTCTCTATCTCGTCCGGCTTTAAACGCAGTGCTGCGCGCTCTTGCGGAACAGCGTAAGACACATAGCCTGTTTGTTCACCTCCGCGAGCACACGGGCTTGGGTACGCGGTATTGCAAGGCTATGCCCCGGTATGCCAGAGGCAGTGGACTACTGCACATTGAAAATGATGGTCTGACAACACTTGGTCGTTACGTTTTTGAGAAAGACATAGACCTAAGTTACATTGGCACTCAATGGCTGATGCACTATCATCTGAGCGCGCCGCACGGTCCCGGTCCGCTGTTCTGGCACCTGCTGGTGACCAGATTCCTGCGCCCCGGCGACAGGGTCAATTCTCGCACCGTCGCGCGCTGGATTGCCGAAGGTCTCAGTCAGGCGGGACAGCAGGTGCCCGACGAGCGCGCGCTGCAGAGCACAGCGACCATCTTTCTGGGCACATACGCCCGTAGCGAAGGGCTGGAAGCACTTGGCATACTTCGCCAGTTGGACAACGACCGCCGTAAAGATGCCAGTAGTTATGAGGTATGCGTTGCCGAATCTCCCACGCGGTGGGCTTTCGCCTACGCGCTGGCGGATTACTGGGAGCACCACTATCCCAACCAGGTCACCATCCCGCTATCTGAGCTGAGCCAGCCCGGCGGATTGCGCTCCGTGTTCTGGCTCGAGCAGGGTGCTCTGATGCGTCTTCTGCAAACGCTGAAGTCGGAGGGGGTGCTTGACGTGTATCGCGTGGCGCCTCCCTATCAGGTGGTGAAACACTGGGACGGGAAGGAGCTCTTCCTGGAGCGTATCTATGACCGAAGCCGCCCTGAAAATGATTGAACATCTGGCGACACCTGGGATGCGTGTTCGGACGGGTATCCTGCTGGCGCCGCCTGCCGAGCTGCTGCGGGCTGAGGAGATTGCAGCCAGGCTGAATGCCACGCCCGAGGATGTGGCGCAACGACTGCTGTCTCGGCTGCCAGCAGGAACGCGCTTTGCCGGTATTACCACCCAGAAAGTGCTGGAGATTGTCCGTGAGGTCGGCGAGTGCAGGGAGGGTAACTTGCGGGCACTGCTGGTGAACCTGGACCTTCTGCTGACCAAACTGAGCCGTGACGAGTGCGAGCAATTCTGGTTCCAGTTCATCACGTCCTTGCCGCATTTAAGGCGATTGCTCATCGCGCTCGTTCCGGCGCAGTCAACGATATTGCCACGTCATCGCGATGAATGGGAAGGTAGTGGGCGATGCGCAGGGTGGGGGCATGATGTCGCCTCCTCCACGCTCACAGACGGTTCGCATAACGAGAAAACGCTGTAAGGAGGGTGTTCACACGATGCAGATTCGAGACCTTGTCACGCTCGACCAGCACGTTGAAGAGCGCAGTGTCGTGCAAATCGAGTTCTTCACAGATAAAGAACGCAATCTCTCGCTGGTAAAGAGCTTCATTTTCACACGCCGAGCGCCGGAAGGCAAGTCTTCCACGATCGATATCCTGCGACGACTATATGAGTCAGCCTGCACAGAAGTTCTGGAAAACGTGTTCTGTGTCATCGCCAACTACGGTTACGGCAAGAGCCACTTCGGACTGATCTTGGCGAACTACTTTGGGAAGCCTGTAGGCTCCCACGAGTTCAACACTATCGTCGACAAGCTGGAGCACTCAGGAGAAGACCCAGCGCTGGTGCATAACCTGCGAGAGTTTCGCAAGGGTCGCAAGCCTTATCTGGTTATTCGCCTGCGCGGTGATGAACCGTACCCCCTGGATCAGCAGTTTCTGCAGGCGACGAAGCGCGCCTTGAAGGAACACGGCATCACCGGAAACATGCACCTGTGGTACGATTCGGCAGCCGAGTGGCTGCAATCCCGTCAGAACGACCCCGTGTTCACCGAGCAGGCAAATCGCTTCCTAGAACGTTACGAAACCGACGTTGCACAACTGCTGGATCGGCTGAGAAACTACGATCACGAGGCGGTGCGTCTGTTCAACGAGATGAGCTCGCACTTGTTTGGTGCACCGCTGAACTTGGAGGGAAACCATAGCGCAGATGAGCTCCTCAAGGATGTGCACCGGCGCTACTGCAAGGAGCAGAACCGCTTTGGCGGCGTGCTGGTGCTGTTTGATGAGTTCGGGCTGTTCCTGAGAAACTATCTGCGCTCGCAATCATATCTGGGTAGCCTGCAGCGTCTGCTCGAGGCAATAGACGCTCTTCGTCCCCATGTATTGTTCGTCGGCTTTGCACAGGAAGACCCGGTCAATGTCATGGCGTTGGTCGGCGACAACGCCCTGCGCGACAATGTGCAGCGCGAGCTGCAGCGCCTTCCGCTCAACAACAAGCTGCTGCTGCACTCCCGCATGGAGCAGGTTATCGACTCGTACCTGAAACAGGACGACACCCGATGGGAGCAGCTGCGGCGTAACCAGAGCAATTTCGACGACCTGCTATGGGATGCTGCCTCCTTAACGATGGACTGCTTCAGGAATGTCTACTCCAGTCAGATGGAATGGTTGGAAGAGCAATTCGACGAGGCGGTCACCAAAGGATGCTACCCATTACATCCCCTAACAACAGCCATTGTGTGCAACTGCAGCCTGGGCAGTAGCGTGCAGTCCGATACTCCGCGAACGGTGCTCGGCTTCGTCATCCAGAGCGTTCGCCAGAAGCTGAGTGAGCCTGTGTTCCAGGATGGCAGGCTGAACTTGGTGCATCCGATCCAGCTGGTGGACTATTTCGAACCGCTTCTGCCAGCACCCCTCTACCAGAGTTACCGCAGGGCGCTCCAGAGCGTTGAACACACAAACTCCGCGCTTCAGAAGGCAGTCTTGAAGGCGTTGTTGCTCATTGAGGTGGCGGGTCTGCCTGTCGATCGCGACAGATTCTTCAGCTTGGTGGAACACCTCAGCGGCCACCCTAGCGAAGAAGTGAAAAGCGCTTTGGAGCGAATGCACAGCGAACGGGTGATTGACTGCGACCGCGGCGTGTACCGTCTGTGGTCCGCTGGCGTCGACCTAGCCCGCCTGCAGTCGCTGCGAGAGAGGGTGCAGAGTGGACTGGACAGTCAAGCGATTCGCGATACTGTCGAGAAAATTCAGAGGGAACTGTTACCGGATCAGGTGCAAGTCTCTGTCGGCTGGGGAGGGGTGCAGGATTGGAGTGCCTCCTGTGACGTGCTAACACGAGACAGGTTTTCGTCGAGGGAACTGCAGAGGCTCGCGACAGCGGTGGAGTGGAACGGCAAGGACTGGCAGGTGTGTCGCGGGCGAATCGTGTATCTGCTGGCGCTTAGCGTGGAGGATGTAGCCTGGTTTCGTCAACACGCACAGCACGTCATGGACGAGGCGTTTCCCGATCCGGAGAACGCGCCGGCGATGCTTCTCGTTCTTCCGAAGGAAGATGCTTTCGAGTTCATCGCGCTCTACCGCTGGGAGCGATACTTGCTTCGTAAGATAACGGAGGAAGAGGTGCAGGCTATCGGCGAGGAAATGAGGAGCAAGGAACTCCGCCGGACACGGGAGCAACGCGAAGGTTTTTTTGAAGCTCTGTTCCCGGTGGAAACAGCGATCAGCTGGGACCACCTTGTCGTGCCGAGTGCTCTCCGTATGGTAGTACGGCACACAGGTGAGGATGAAATCCAGGTGAGCAGCGCTCTGCGAAGGTTGTACGAAAGAGTTTACCGGTTCGCACCAACCTTTTTTGCGCAGTATAGTCACAGCACTACACGACTGCGTTCGGACACGCGTCAAATCTGCATCGCTCTGGCGAAAAACGACCTTGCCAACGCGCAAGATTTACTCGAGCCCAACGGTATAGGGAGGGATTGCATCAGCCGGTACTTGCAAGCGGAGTGGCGTATCGTGGATGGCAAGCATAAGGTGTGCGCTCCACCGTCCAGCTCGAAGGTTCGCAAGGCATGGGAGTTTCTTGAGTCAAACCTCCCCGAACCGGGTAAGTCGGTGCCGCTGCGAGAACTCATCCGTCCGTTGCTCAACGCACCGTATGGATACCACTTTCATCAGCTCGCGCTGTTGATTTCCGCGTGGTATGGCTATCACCGCCACGAATTGCAGCTCTCACTGCGCGACCAATCTTCGACGCGCCCTGTACCGCTGGAGGCTGTCTGGGAGTTGCGGGATGTAGACCGGTCGGAAAGGTTTCTGGCACGTCTTCTAAGCGATGCGCACCTCACGCGGCTGGATATCGACAGGCAGCAGCAGGAGGACATTGCGCTCGCCCGGCGGGTGAACAATGCGCAGCGCCAGTTCTCTCAGGATGAGGCAGAGCAAATGATTGTATGCCTTGGTGAGGCAGTTGGTCGCGAATACGCAGACAGCATAAAGGCAGAGATACAGCAGGCGCTGGAAACGCTGCAAAAGGACCTCGATTCGGCGCGGGAATACGAGAAGCAGGTGAAGCGTGTCCTGGGAACCCGTGTGCGCACGATCCGAGATCTGGTCGATGACTGCCGGAACCTTGCCACAAACCCGCCGCACCTCGGTCGAGTTCTGCCCAACGAGCCGCCACTGCCAGAGGTCAAGCAGCGTCTGCTACAGGATGTCGAGGCTGTCGTAAAGCGCTGGTGTCAGGAGGCGGAGGAGTTCTCCAGTTTAGAGGATGCCGGAAAGCATCTAAGCCGACTAAAACAGCTTCGCTCAGAAGTAGATCGGCTCGGAGAACAAGAGCTGATGGAACGTGTCGCAAAAGCCATCGACGAAGTCGAAAGACGAAGGAAGCAGATGAAGGAAGAGCTTGCGGATGCACCGGTTATCGCGAAATTGGAGGCATTCTACATCAGCTCGCAGACGCCCCTTAAGCAGTTGCGCCAGATTGCTGACAACATCAAACAGCTGGAACCACGTACGGTGAAGGCGCAGAACTTGCGCAGGGACAGGCTCGATGAGGTGCAAAAAGCCATCGTGAGAGTGCAAGAGCGTCTGCAGGATTGGCAAAAACGACTCTCTGCATTCCAGACTGACGGCAACCTCGCGGACCTGCGGGAGCTGGAGAGAGAACTGCTTCAGGAAAGGTTGCTGTATGAGGGGGCTTCAGAGGAAACGGCTTTCAACAATCTGCTGCAGAGTTGCCAGGATGCGGTTCGGCGCGCCGAAGAGGTAGATGCCGTGTCGAGCATACTCACATCTCTGCAGCG
>CAKZNX010000168.1 GCA_937132045.1 uncultured bacterium | reverse complement strand
GAGGAGCGCAGCGACGAAGCAATCTCCTCCGCCTCTCGTGTCATTGCGAGGAGCGCAGCGACGAAGCAATCTCCTTCACATCCCGCTATCCGTGTGGGATTGCTTCGCCTGCCTTGTGGGCAGGCTCGCAATGACACAAAGTGCCACTCGTGTCATTGCGAGGAGCGCAGCGACGAAGCAATCTCCTCCGCATCCCGCTATCCGTGTGGGATCGCTTCGCCTGCCTTGGGGCAGGCTCGGGATGACACGAGCTCGGCTCACCGGGAGGTTCGCCCTCCAGTAAGATGCGGTGCTTGCTATCTGTCTGATGCACCCTGAAGCAGGCAGAGCACGGCACAAAGGGGAAGTATGATATGCATAGTTTGTCGGAGTGGAGGAACCGCATGATCGAGCGTTACACGCGCCCCGAAATGGCGAAAATCTGGGATGTG
Source organism: uncultured bacterium (assembly GCA_937132045.1). Lineage (GTDB taxonomy): Bacteria > Armatimonadota > HRBIN16 > HRBIN16 > HRBIN16 > HRBIN16. Next base: position 2,222 of record CAKZNX010000168.1, on the reverse strand, counting down.
GAGCACCGCACGCAGAAGTGGCTGGAAGTGGAGCTGGCGGTGTGCGACGGTCTGGCAGAATACGGTTACATCCCGCGCGAGGCGACGAAAACCATCCGCGAACGCGCCCGCTTTGACCTGCAGCGCATGGCGGAACTGGAGAAAATCACACGGCACGATGTGATGGCGTTTGTGCGAAACGTGGAGGAGAACGTCGGACCAGATGGGCGCTACGTGCACTACGGCATCACCTCGTACGATGTGGTGGATACCGCGCTGGGTCTGCTGTTACGCGACTCGTGTGACCAGCTGATTGCACGGGCTCAGCGCTTGGCGGAGGTCATCGCCCGGCTGGCAAAAGAGCACAAGCACACCCCGATGATCGGGCGCACACATGGCATCCATGCCGAGCCGATAACCTTTGGATTCAAGCTGGCAGGGTGGTACGACGAGATGCAGCGCAACCTGCAACGCCTGCAGTTCACCCGTGAGATGGTGAGTGTGGGCAAGGTGTCCGGCGCGGTGGGCATACATGCCAACGTGGACCCGCGCGTAGAGGAGTACGTGTGCACGAAGCTGGGGCTGAAACCTGCGCCCGCCTCCACACAGATTATCTCGCGCGACGTGCACGCCACCTACCTGAGTACCCTGAGCATTCTGGCAGCGTCGCTGGAGCGCTTCGCCACCGAGCTGCGCAACCTGCAACGCACCGAGATCCTGGAGGTGCAGGAGTACTTCGCGCCCGGTCAGACCGGCTCTTCCGCTATGCCGCACAAGCGCAATCCGTGGAACTGCGAGACGGTATCGGGGCTGGCGCGCGTGGTGCGAGGGTATCTGGTGCCTGCGCTGGAAAACATCGCCACATGGCACGAGCGCGACCTGTCCAATTCCAGCGTCGAGCGTATCATCTTCCCCGACGCGAGCATCCTGGTGGACTGGATGATGTGGAAGCTGACCGACATTCTTGAGGGGCTGGCGGTGTTCCCCGATAACATGAAGCGCAACATGCAGAAGTTCGGGGGGCTGGTGTTCAGCGAGCACGTGATGCTGGCGCTGGTAAGCAAGGGGCTATCGCGCGAGGAGGCGTACAAACTCGTTCAGCGTAACGCCGCGAAGGCATGGGAGGGCGCAAACTTCCAGCAAAGCCTGAAGGAGGACCACGATGTGTGCCGCGTGCTGAGCGAGGAGGAGATCGACCAGTGCTTCGACCTGCAGCACCACCTGCGCTATCTGGACGTCACCTTCCAGCGCCTTGGGCTGGAGTAAGATTGTGCCTTTCTGCGGTCAAGAGGTTTCACTGCGAGAAACGGCGAATCACATCCATAATAAGGTATGGAAGGCAAGGCGTGATCATGCCTTGACAAACCCATAGATGAACGAGAGGCAAAGCCATGCAAGTGCAGTATCGTGACATTGAGGGTTCGCTATCGCCGGCGGTGCGCGAGTACATCGAGAAGAAAATCAGCAAGATCGAGCGGCATTTCCGGAACCTGCGAGGGGCGACCGTCGTCCATGAGGAGATCCGCGGGCGACATACCGTAGAGATCACGCTGATGGGTGACGGGATGACCCTGCGCGCGGAAGACAGCACCAACGATCTGCGTGCGACTGTGGACAGCGTCATGGACAAACTGGATTCTCAGCTGTCTCGCTTCAAGGGCAGACGGTTCCGCTCGCTGGCAAAGCGTGACCGGGAGGATATGCTGCACGCCGAGGAGATTACGCTCATGCTGGAAGCGACCGGCGAGGAGCCTGCGGCGGAACCCGGGGAAGAGATACCCCCGTTCCGGATTGCGCGCATCAAGCGCTTCACGCTCAAACCCTCCACGCTGGAAGAGGCAGCGATGGAGATGGAGATGCTGCAGCACGATTTCCACGTGTTTCTGGACATGGAGACGCAGGGCGTCCGCGTGCTCTACCGCCGTAGAGACGGAACCTACGGGTTGCTGATTGCGGAGGAATAGTCCCGCAGAAGATTCTCGGGCAAGCCACCGGGCTTGCCCGACACCTGAAACTCACAATCTGCACATCGTCTTTGTAAGTTACCCTGAACAACTCCAAGCTCATCGCCACAATTAGAAATGTGGAGGCAGGCCGCGTCGTTGCTTGTCTGTGCCCATACGAGATAGTGTATCACGACATCAGACGAGGTGATAGGACATGCGGTGGTATCTCAACCTGCCTACAACGTGGAAACTGGGCGCGGGATTTGGGGTGTGCATTCTACTTGCGGTGATGGTGGG
>CAKZNX010000167.1 GCA_937132045.1 uncultured bacterium | reverse complement strand
GCCAGCACCGATGAGACGATGTAGCTCACGTCATCTGCCCCGCGGAAGGCAAAGTGGTGCGGAATGTTCGGCTCGAAGGGCTTCCCAGACTGTGCGATGAAGCGCAACGTCTCAACGTGCTGATGCAGGTTCTCCCGTACCGGATAGGGTCCACGCCCGTCGATCTGGCAGAACCACCAGAAGGAGAGCGCGTGCCACGCGATATGGATGGTCTCCTCGTACATTCGTGCCAGCTGCGGGATGTCACGTGTGCCCGCATAAGTACGCACCAGCATTGGGCGCGCCGTTTGCCACACCAGCCGGAACTCGTCGGGCGAGTTGAGGGGCACGCCCCCACCATTGGGCAGTCCCGTCCAGTCCCTGCCGAAATGCGACTGACTGAGCTGCGAGGTTCCAATGGACAGCACGTCCAGAAAGCCTGTCTGTGCCAGCTGGTGCGTCCAGTCCAGAAAGAGTTTGACCGCTGCCTCGCGGTCCGGCAGGTACGGACCGACGTGTGCCCGCATCAGCGGAGGCTGCGCCAGGCGCTGAGCATGTTGCAGCCGAGCCAGCACCGTGTCCCGCCTCGTGCCGAACTCAGGATAACCACTGCGGTCTGGCGGAGCGACCTGAAGGTGCTTCCCGCTTTCCACCAGCTCCTGCCCGAACCGCAGCCGAAACGCGTCGTATTCCGCCTCTGCGCTCACCGCGGAGGGGATGCGCTCCGCAGGCACGCCCAGCTTGCGCAGGGTCTCCGTGGGCGTCTCATCGCCGTCGAACACCTCCACCAGACTGCCGTGTTCGCGCTCCACCCGTTCACAGGCAGCCGGCAGCCCGGCGAAGTAGACCCCGCGCAGAACACCTCCCTGCTCGGCGAACTGGCGACGCTCCCGAAGCTGGTAGAGCAGTCTGCCGAAGCGTGCAGCGCCCTCGCCGGGATCAAGACGGTAACTGAAACCCAGTCGGGTGATGCCGTTGCGGTGGAGCCAGTTGATCAGAATCTCCACGTTATCGAGGTGTGACGGCTCGTTTGCTGCGGCGCACACCTGCGCGTCGGCGATGACCACCGGGTAGCCGCAATCCTCCAGCAGCTGCCCCACGGAGCTGATACCCAGCGTGTGCGCATCGATGGCGGGATGAATGAAGCCGAGAACCTCATCGCCTCTCAGGGGATGTGCCATGAGGGTCACCTCACTTGTTCCGCGTTACCCTCTAATATACGGAGGCGAAGCTCGCGCAAGCTCAGCCCTGCCAGCCCCATCTTCTCCGCCGTACGCCCGGTCTGCCAGTAGTCGCACCCGTGCATCAGGTTCGCCAAATGGACAACAGCACGGATGGTGGGGCAGTCCACGCTCAGCATGTCGCCCAGCGACGCAATGGGCACGAGGCTCATCGGCACATCCTCACTGATGTAACGGTGATGGATGACAGGCGGCGCCTTGATGCCGTAGTAGCCCTGATTGGCTCGGATAGCCTCGAACAGCGTCCTTCCCGACGCGCCGTAGGCGATATACAGCCACTCGCGCGCGGTCGTGCAGTTGAAACCCATGGCAGCAGCCACCGCCACCCGCTCGGCGTCAATGGTCTCCAGTATCTGCGCCACCGCAGGGGTAATCCCGTCGATGTAATACTCGAAGTCACCATGCGTGCTTTCGATGCGCGCCGCGTTCAGTACCGTGACCGCGGGATGAAAGATGGCGCCGATGTTGTCCATGCTGGTCTTCATCACGTTGTCGCCCGGAACAAACTCCGAGTAAGCCACCGACAGCGCTTTGACCACCTCCGGCGTTCGGTAGGCAGGGATCGCCGCCACCGGCACGCTGTTCTTGATGCCGAAAATCTGCACCTGCCCAGGGTTCAGCGCACGGCTGGCGTAGAGAAGAGTCTGCGCTTCCGCCACAATCACGTCCTTGCGCACGCCATGCTGTTGCAGGACGTGTAGCACCTCCAGCGCGCCCCCCGTTCGTCCGGGGTTTAACACAATGATTTGCCCGTCGCGCAGGTGCGGAGCCAGGCGCTGAGCGACCTCCGCGTGACCCGTCGCGGGCACCACCACCATCAGCACCTTCGCTTCGTCGATTGCTTCCGCGATGTCGTTGGTCACCACCGGTATCTGCGCGTGACCCTGTGGCAGGTCGGGGCGGTCTGAACTGGCAACAAGGTGGATGTAGCCCGAACGCTGAATGGGCATGAGGCGTTCCGGACTGCGGTTCCAGAGGTGCACCCGAATGCCCTTAAGCGCGAGATGCGCCGCCATTGCCAGACCACCGTTGCCCGCGCCCAGCACCGCGAAACAGTCGTGTCGCAATTCTTCCATCGCAGCCACCTCCCTCAAGCAACAGTATACAGGTCGCCGGATGCGGGTGCAACCGCTGCCTCCGACGGGAAACCTCGTGAATCCTGTCGCAGTGCCGCTTGCGACCCCTCTCGGGTCATCTTGCGGAAGCGAAACTGCGCAGGGCAGGGCACCCCGGTTTTTCCTGTATTGTGTCATTGCGAGCCTGCCCTCAGGCAGGCGAAGCAATCCCCTGCGGTCTGCGGAAAGTGGATGGGATTGCTTCGTCGCTTCGCTCCTCGCAATGACACGTGTAGCGAGGGGGATTGCTTCGTCGCTTCGCTCCTCGCAATGACACGTGT
>CAKZNX010000166.1 GCA_937132045.1 uncultured bacterium | reverse complement strand
ACGCTTCTGGCTTGTAGCAGGTGTCGCCTCGACGATGCTTCTGCTGCTCAGCCTCAGTCCCGCCAGCGCGCTGCAGTATCTGATTTCGAAGGCAGGTGAAACTGCTCCTATCAGCCAGCTCATTGTCGCGCCTGGTGAGGTGATTAACCTGTCGGTGTGGATCCAGCACACCGGTGAAGTGAAGGGCATCGAGGTCATGATGGGCTGGGACCGCAGCAACACGATGGGCGTAAACGCCACACCCCTTGACAACAAGATTGTGCTCAACGGTACCGTAGACACCGCGGTGACGAACATCTACGACGGGTTAGGTGCCCCCATATTCAAAAGGTTGGCGGGTGCTCGAGCAACAACAACAACAGGCCCGCGACCGTGGGGTCTGCGCATCGTATGGGCAAGCTTGACGGGCATAGTTCCCGAACCACCTGTGAGGCTCTTTGACATCAGCCTCCGGAACGATGGACTGATGCCCGGCGACCCCAACTATCCGATTGTCATCTGGGACCTCGGGTCGGGTGCCTCGTACACCTCTTTCGTCATCCTGGGTGATGGCCAGCCGCTACGCCCGGGTGGCAGCACCACCCTGGAACTGGTGCCCGTTCCCGAGCCCGGTAGCCTGATGGCGCTGGCAACCGGCGTGGTTGGGCTGGCAGGTATGGCTCTGCGGCGACGCCGCGCATAGGCAACGATTGGATACGCACACACAGCCCCTGCATAGGGGCTGTGTTTTTTCTGTGCGAGGGACGGGGACTCTGCGCCTCTCCCCGCCCCGGGGCGAGGTTCCGCACTCGCCTTTCCCGTGTCGGGAAGCGGGCGGACGGATAGGTTTGGTCTTTTTCCCACACCCTCTGGTCGAGTTGTCTTCGCCCAACGGCAGATGTATACTGTAAGTGAACGACATTGCCGCTTGAGGAAAAGGATGATCAGTCGTGCTGTTGTGTTGAAGATCGCCTCCTTGCCCCCGGTGCGTCACCTGATCACAAGAGGGCGACCCTTCCGCAAACTGGTTAACCGCTTTGTGGCGGGGGAGACCCTGCAGGATGCCCTCCGAGTTGCCTTCCAGTTGCAGTGCAGGGGAATGAAGGTCTCCATAGACTACCTGGGCGAGAGCGTCCGCGACCGGCAGATGGCACAGTCGGTGGTGGAGGAGTATTTGCGGGTGCTCCCCGGGCTGGCGCAGGCTGGACTGGATGCTCAGGTTTCGGTGAAACTGACTCAGCTGGGACTGGACATCGATAGCGCCTTTTGCGTGGCGAACCTGGAGCGAATCGTGCAGTGTGCGGGTGAGGTAGGTGGTTCCGTGCGCATCGATATGGAAAGCAGCGAATACACTCAGCGCACGCTGGACATCTTGTACAGCCTGCACGAACGCTACCCCAATCTGGGGGTGGTCATTCAGGCGTATCTCTACCGCAGCGAAGCCGACCTTGATAGATTGGTTGGGTGCAGGGCGTCTGTCAGGCTGTGCAAGGGAGCATACGCCGAGCCGCCGTCTATCGCCTACCCGAAGCGCAGTCAGGTGAACGCGGCGTACCGCCGTCTGATGCAGAAACTTCTCCTGCAGGGGCACGCTCCTGCCATCGCCACTCACGATGAAAGTATCATCCGCGACGCCATCGCCTTCGTGAAAGAGAGGGATATCGCCCCAGAGCGGTTCGACTTCGAGATGCTTTACGGCATCCGTCGTGACCTTCAAGAGCAACTGGTGGCGCAGGGTTTCCAGATGCGCGTGTACGTGCCATACGGGGAAGCCTGGTATCCGTACTTCACGCGGCGCCTTGCGGAGCGACCCGCCAATCTTCTGTTCTTCCTGCGCCACGTTCTGCGGTAGATTACAGCGACTTCAGGATTTCCACTACCTGGGCGATCTTCTCGTCGTAGCGCAGGGCGTTTTCGCGCACCACGCGGTGCAGGAGTTCCAGTCGCTCGTGGTCGATCTGGTTGTGCGCGAAGAGTGTTATCGCTTCTGGAGAGTGCATCTCGCGCAGGACAAGACACACCTCATCGTCATCTCGATAGACGCGCATGGTATATGAGCCGTCGATTACCGTGGCGTAGGCATCTTTCTCGCCGACCGGCTCCCACATGAGCCGTTTGTCGCGGGTCTTGTCGATCAAGACCTCCACCAATTCGGTCAGTGTCTCGTGGCTGCTCATGAAAGCCCCCGCACAAGAGTTGTTTACGCTTCCATTATCGGCAGTCTTCCGGGCAGGTTATACTGCATTTTTGCGGGTAGATGTAGGGGAAAGGACAACACCCTCCGTCTCGGCGTCATCGCGAGGAACGAAGGCAGGCTCGCAATGACACACTGTGCCCGCGTGTCATTGCGAGGAGCGCAGCGACGAAGCAATCCCCTCCACCGATCCTGCCCACGTGTCATTGCGAGGAGCGCAGCGACGAAGCAATCTCCTTCGCTAACCGGTAACCCACAGGGGATTGTTTCGCCTGCCTTGGGGGCAGGCTCGCAATGACACACTGTGCCCGCGTGTCATTGCGAGGAGCGCAGCGACGAAGCAATCCCCTCCACCGATCCTGCCCGCGTGTCATTGCGAGGAACGAAGTGACGAAGCAATCTCCTTCGCTAACCGGTAACCCACAGGGGATTGCTTCGCCTGC
>CAKZNX010000165.1 GCA_937132045.1 uncultured bacterium | reverse complement strand
ATTTTTGCAGGTCACAGGCGTGTATGCAGAAAGGCTGTGGCAAGCCCTTGCAAACCCCTCTCCCGACCTCTCCCCGAAGCGGGAAGAGGCGCCGGCTTCCCTTCCCTCGCAGGGAAGGGGCTCGGGGTTAGGTTCAGTCCTTTTCCAACGCCCTCCGTCTCATTTGACAACTTTTGCACGCGGATGTATACTATAGCGGGTTTTAAACCGGTGGAAGCAGACATTGTTTGAGAGCCTGACCGAAAAACTGCAAAAGGTCTTTCGCCGCCTGAGCAACCAGGGCAAGCTCACCGAAGCGGATGTGAACGAAGCGTTGCGGGAGGTGCGCATTGCCCTGCTGGAAGCTGATGTGCACTTCAAGGTGGTGAGAGACTTTATTGCGCGGGTACGCGAGCGCACTGTTGGGCAGGAGGTGCTGGAAAGCCTCACCGCCACCCAGCAGGTGATCAAGATTGTGCATGAGGAGCTGGTCAGCCTGCTTGGAGATGGTGCAGAGGGTATCCGCTTCGCACCCAAGCCCCCAACGGTCATCCTGCTGTGTGGTCTGCAGGGTTCCGGTAAGACCACCACCGCCGCCAAGCTGGCACTGTGGTTGCGCAAGCAGGGCCGTCAACCGCTGCTGGTAGCGGCGGACGTGCATCGTCCGGCGGCAGTTCAGCAGTTGAAGGTGCTGGGGCAGAACCTGCAAATGCCGGTGTTCGCCATCGACAACAGCAAGGAAGCCGTGCGCATCGCCCATGAAGCCCTGCAGTTCGCCGTGCAGCAGGGCAATGATGTGGTCATCCTGGACACCGCAGGACGATTGCACATTGACGGCGAGATGATGCACGAAGTGCGCCGCGTGAAGGACGCCACCCAGCCAAATGAGATTCTGCTGGTGCTGGATGCCATGACTGGTCAGGATGCGGTGCGTGTGGCAGAGGAGTTCCACCGCAATCTGGAGGTAGATGGGTTCATCCTCACCAAGCTGGACGGCGACACGCGCGGCGGTGCAGCGATCTCCATCCGCGCGGTGGTGGGCAAGCCCATCAAATTCGTCGGCATCGGCGAGAAGCCCGACGCGCTGGACGTATTCCACCCCGACCGTATGGCGGGGCGGATACTGGGCATGGGCGACGTGCTGACGCTCATCGAGAAGGCACAGCAGACCTTTGACCAGAAGCAGGTGGAGGACCTTCAGCGTAAACTGCGCCAGAACCAGTTCGACCTGACCGATTTCCTGGTGCAGATGCGCCAGATGCAGCAGATGGGTCCGCTGGACCAGTTGTTGAAGATGATACCGGGTCTGGGCTCGCAGTTAAAGGACATCCAGTTCGATCCGAAGGAGTTAAAGCGTGTGGAGGCGATTATCCTGTCGATGACGCCGGAGGAGCGTGCAAACCCGCACATCATCAACGCCAGCCGCAAGCGGCGCATTGCGCGGGGTAGCGGCACCACGGTGCATGAGGTGAATGAGCTGCTGTCGCAGTTCGAGGAGATGCGCCACATGATCCGAGAGCTGAACACCCTGCAGTCCGGGGGAGGCAAGGGGAAGCGCAAGGTCCGCCTGCCTTTCTTCGGATAAAAACGACGGAAAGGAGGGGAGGTGGTTTGGCGGTAAGGATCCGACTCAAGCGCATGGGCGCGAAGAAACGCCCGTTCTATCGGCTCGTGGTGGCACCGAGCACGGCGCCACGCGATGGAAGGTTCATCGAAACCATTGGTTACTACAATCCGTTGACTGATCCCGCTACCGTGCAGGTAGACGTGGACAAAGCGCTGTACTGGCTGGAACACGGAGCGCAACCGACGGACACGGCAAAGGACATCCTGCGTCGCGCCGGAGTGCTGGAAGCATGGCAACAGCGCAAAACGCAACCAGCAGGTAGCACCACCGCTCCAGCCGAATCCTGACAATACCTACCAAAACTCTATTTACAGAGAGGGCTAAAGGAGTGGCTGAGGTGAAAGAACTGGTAGAGTATCTGGTGAAGGAACTCGTGGACGAGCCCGATCAGGTTCGCATTAACGAAGTTCCGGGAGAGGTGGCAACTACGTACGAGGTGCACGTTGCACCCTCCGACGTCGGCAAGGTCATCGGCAAACAGGGTCGCATCGCCAACGCGCTGCGAACCGTCGCCAAAGCTGCCGCGATGAAGAACAAGCGCAAAATCTATCTCGAGATTATCGCGTAAGGTTACACTCCTTCACGGTGCGGCAGCACAACGATGCACAATGGCGCTTTGCATGGGGTGTGGGCTACCCCATGCAAAGCCGGATCGCTGAGTGATGAAACGAACGGAACGAGATAGCTGGCGTACCGTTGGGTTCATCTCGAAGCCGCATGGATTGCAGGGGGAGGTGCGCGTCTACTCGCTGACCGACTTCCCGGAGCGGTTTGCTGAGGGGGCGCGCCTGTCTCTCTCCCTGCCCGATATGCCGCGTATCACCCTGCATGTCGCGCAAGCGCGTCCCTTCAAGGGCGGATATCTGGTGCGCTTCGTGGAGATTACCTCTGTGGAAGACGCCGACCGTCTGCGTGGTGGCTACCTGCAGGTGCCCATCGACGACCGGATGCCTCTACCAGAGGATACCTACTATATCGACGACCTCATCGGGCTGCACGTCTACACCGACGAGGGCAGGTACATCGGGCAAGTTGAGGAGGTCATCCCCAACCCGGCAAATGACCTCTACCGCGTCGGGGACATCCTGATCCCCGCCGTCTCGGAGTTCGTGCGCGAGATTGACCTGACGACGCGACGGGTGACCATCCACCCCATTCCCGGCTTGCTGCCTGACGAAGAGTGACCTCATGCGCATCGACATCGTGACCGTCTTCCCCGAGATGGTAGAACCGGTGATACAGTGCAGCATGCTGGCACGCGGACAACAGGCCGGTTCACTGCAGATTCGCGCCGCAGACCTTCGCCAGTTCACGCATGATCGCCATCGCACCACCGACGACACCCCCTTCGGTGGAGGTGCGGGCATGGTGATGAAGCCGGAACCCTTCTTCGAGGCGGTAGAGCACCTGCGCGAAGAGGCTGGCTGGGTTCCTGCGCGCATCGTGGTCACCACGCCGCAGGGCAGGCTGTTCAACCAGCAGATGGCGGTGGAGTTCGCGCAGGTACCTCATCTCATCCTGCTATGCGGACACTACGAGGGCATCGACGAACGGGTGTGTCAGCACCTGGCAACCGACGAACTATCCATAGGCGACTACGTGCTGACCGGCGGTGAACTGCCCGCGCTCGTGATTGCCGACGCTGTGTCGCGGCTGGTGCCCGGTGTGCTCGGCAACCCGGAGTCGCTCCAGCAGGACAGCTTCGTGGACGGACTTCTCGCGCCACCCCAGTATACCCGCCCAGCCGAGTACCGCGGTTACGGCGTGCCCGAAGTGCTATTGTCCGGACATCATGCCAACATCGCCCGATGGCGACGCCTCCAGCAACTTCTGCGCACTCGCGAGCGACGTCCCGACCTGTGGCAAAAGGTATCTCTGACGCCGGAGGACATCAAACTGCTGCGCGAAGCCGAGCAGTAAGCAAACCACCCCCCGCCCTTCGCATACTGGCAGGGAAAGTCTTCCGTCGGCGCGAAGCGATTTCTGTCCGACACACCCTACGAGAGGACGAACCGATGCCATCACTCGAGACGTTACGATACCTCGTCCGCGACGAGATCCTCCAGCGCGGCGAAGAAGGCGCAGACACCACCGGTTTCATGGAGCGCTGGCAGGAAGCAAAGGATGCTGAGGTCCTGTGGAGCCTGTACCGTGAACTGGTAGCTCTGCCCACCCGACCCGATTTTGCCTATCACGAACCCAGCGACCTGCCGGGCATTCGCGCCTCACGCGACGAAGGCGCGCGGCGATTCAAAATGACCATCTGCGAGGAGGACCTGCTCGACAGATTGCACGGCGCCTGGCTCGGGCGTGTGGCGGGCTGTATGCTGGGCAAGCCGGTGGAAGGCTGGAGCCACGACCGCATCCGGCGGTATCTGGAAGGCGCCGATGCCTACCCGCTGACCGACTACTTGCCTGCAGAGACACGGACTCCACCGGAGGGCGTGCCGCAACCGTACACATGGTGCACAAGAGGTCATATCCACGGCGGTGAGCGCGACGACGACACCGATTACACGGTGTTGGGACTGTACCTCTTTGAACAGCACGGAGCAAGCTTCAGCACGCGCGACGTGGGCAACGCCTGGCTTCACCTCCTGCCCGCCTACCAGACCTATACTGCAGAACGCCAGGC
>CAKZNX010000164.1 GCA_937132045.1 uncultured bacterium | reverse complement strand
ACCTCGGGAGCTGCGAAGATTTCTGAAACAGCCTTTGGTAGCGTTGAAAAATCCTGGAGCTGGGAGGTATATTCTGTGACATGAGCCAAGAACGAACGAAAAACAACCCAACCTGCCCCGAAGCAACGCTCCAAACCCTCATCCAGCTCGCCCAGCGGTTCACGCAGCAACACCCTGCGCCAAGACGAGGACGCGGACGTCCGCCGCGCTATCCTGATCACCTCGTTCTCGCCCTCTGGCTGTTCAAGCAGGTGCACAACCTCTCCTTCCGACAATGGCAGACCGTCGTCTGCTCTTGTCTGCCAGAAGCGCCCGACTTCTCCACCCTTCACTATCGCATCGCCCGATTGCCCCGAGAACGGCTGCTGGCGTTCCAGCGATGGCTCGCGGAGCGAGTCTCTCACGACGCCCCTTCCGAACTGCTTGACTTGCTCACCTCGATGCGCCATAATATCAATGGTTGAACAAATGTTCAAATGTTCAGAACGTCGAGGTGCCTATGAGAGTGCTCGCTCTGGCTGCCGAATGTGAACCACACCAACAGACGGACGAGGCGACCCTCGCCCGTGTTCAGCAATCCCTGCCCGACTCCCAAACCCTGCAACGCATGAGCGATATCTTTGCCGCGCTCGGAGAGCCGACCCGTCTGCGCCTGCTGATGGCACTCAGCCGTCAGCCACTGTGCGTGCACGATCTGTCACAGATACTTGGCATCACCGAAAGTGCGGTCTCACACCAGCTACGCACTCTGAGGATGCTGCGGCTGGTCACCTCGCGGCGCGTGGGCAAGCGCGTGTTCTACTCTCTGGATGATGCACACGTGTACCACCTGCTTGAGGAAGGTCTGCGGCACTCTCAGGAGCGATAGGCGATGGTTTCCAGCGAATCCCAACCAGCCCTGGTGCTGCAGAGTCGTACCTTCCGGGCGGAAGGGCTGGACTGCGCTGACTGCGCGGTAGGCTTGGAACATGCCCTGCGCCGCGTACCGGGCGTTCAACAGGTGAAGGTATACTTCCCAACCAGTACGGTGCGGGTGTGGTCCTCACCGAACGTCAGCGAAGACCTGTTGCGCCGGGCGGCGGAAGAGGCAGGTTTTCGACTGCATTCCCCCACACACCAACATGAACATGTCAGCCGCACACGTGTCGCTGCGGTAGTCGTTGCTACAATGCTGGGAACGCTGGCGTACATTTTGCAGACGCTGGGCGCACCCATCGGGCTTTTCATCCCGGTTTACCTCACCGCGATTGTGCTGGGAGGAATGCCCACCTTCATCGGTGGATGGCGGGCTGTGCGCAGTCGCAATCTGGATACCGATGCCCTCATGACCATCGCCGTGATGGGCGCAGTCGGTCTGGGGGAGTGGGCGGAAGCCACGGCGGTCGTGTGTCTGTTTGCTGTGGGCAACCTGCTGGAACACCTCACCACCGAGCGTACGCGTCGCGCCATCCGACAACTGATGGACTCGGTGCCCGAAACGGCGACGGTGGTCACGTCGGAGGGTCTCCGCACGGTGCCCGCCGAGCTCGTGGGCGAGGGAGAGCGGATACGGGTGCGTGCTGGGGAACGCTTCCCGCTGGACGGCGAGGTAATCGAAGGCACCTCAGACGTGGATCAGTCCACTATCACAGGCGAGAGCCGTCCTGTGCCGAAATCGCCAGGCAACGAGGTGTACGCAGGCACGCTTAACCAGACGGGCATGGTGGACGTGCGCGTTACACGCACCTACGAGAACACCACCCTTGCCCGTCTGATTCACATGGTGGAAGAGGCACAGGAGCATAAAGCCTCTCTGCAACATCTGGTGGATCGGTTCGCGCGAGTGTATACTCCGGCGGTCATTCTGCTTGCGGTTTTGCTGGCGACCATACCGCCTCTCATCTGGGGCGACTTCGCACGCTGGTTCTTCCGCAGTCTCAGCCTGTTGCTTATCGCCTGTCCATGTGCGCTGGTCATCTCCACTCCTGTCGCGCTGGTGGCGGCACTGGGCAGCGCCTCGCGACGGGGCGTGCTGATCAAGGGCGGTATCTTCGTGGAGGCGATGGCACAGATAGGCGCCTTCGTTTACGACAAGACGGGCACGCTCACTACCGGCAAACTGCGAGTGCGCGAGGTGCAAGCGCTCGATCATTGCTCTGCAGACCAGGTGCTGGCGATGGCTGCGGCGATAGAGGCGGCGTCCACGCATCCACTGGCAGAGGCGATTCGGGAGGAAGCCAGCCGACGCCGACTGCATCCTCCTCCCGCCCAGAGCTGCGCTGTCGTTGCCGGAAAAGGGGTGCAGGGGGTGATCGACGGCAAAATGTGCCGGGTGGGCAATGCCGAATTCGCCTGCACCTACATCGCGCAGGACCTGCCGCTGCTGGACTCCGGCGAGGAAGACGGCTGGGCGCAGGTCTGGGTGTGTTGTGACGGCAAGACGGTGGGGCGTATCCTGTTCGAGGATACCAGACGTGCCGAGGCAGCTGAGGTCATACAGCAGTTACGCACTCTCGGCATCCGACACCATGTGATGCTGAGCGGCGACATGGAGCGGGTCGTGCACCGCGTCGCACACGAGCTGGGGCTGGACGAGGTGCGTGCTCAGATGCTGCCCGAGCAGAAAGTGAACGCCGTGCGCGACCTGCGTGCGCGATTTGGCGAGGTCGCCATGGTGGGCGACGGTATCAACGATGCGCCCGCGCTGAAGACCGCTACGGTGGGTATTGCGATGGGCGCTATCGGCAGCGACGTCGCCATCGAAGCGGCAGACATCGCGCTGATGAACGATGACCTGCGCCTGCTGCCCTACCTGGTGCACCTGAGCCGAGCCACGGTTCAGATTATCCGCCAGAACATCGCCTTCTCCATCGGCACCAAGTTACTGCTCCTGGTCATCGCGGCGCCCGGTTACCTGCCGCTTTGGCTGGCGGTGATGGGCGACATGGGCGTGTCTCTGCTGGTCACCCTCAACGCGCTGAGGCTCGCAGGAATGCGGCAGGAGCTCGCAGTATCTGGACGAGGAGCATCTCGCAGGGTTATGTCAGGCGCGCATTCCTCCGCTTCGTCGTAGCCAACCATCCGCAAGAAGCCGAGTGTGACCGTGTGTGGGC
>CAKZNX010000163.1 GCA_937132045.1 uncultured bacterium | reverse complement strand
GCACCGCCGAAGAGACGGTGCTGGCGCTGATGGAGAAGGGCGAAAAGGTCGGTCTGCTGAAGGTGCGCCTGTTCCGTCCCTTCTCGCGCGAGCACTTCCTCAACGCTTTGCCGAAGACGGTGAAGGGCATCGCCGTACTGGACCGCACCAAGGAGCCGGGCGCACTGGGCGAGCCGCTCTATCAGGACGTGATGACCGCGCTGAGCGAAGCGATGATGGAGGACGCTTTGCCCTTCGACCGAGTGCCGCGCGTCATCGGTGGACGCTACGGGCTTTCCTCCAAAGAGTTCACGCCCGCGATGGTGAAGGCGGTATACGATGAGCTCGGCAAGGAGAAGCCCAAAAACCACTTCACCGTGGGCATCATCGACGATGTGACGCACACCAGTCTGGAGGTGGACCCCAACTTCAGCACCGAATCGCCCGATGTGGTGCGCGCGGTGTTCTGGGGACTGGGTGCGGACGGAACCGTCGGCGCGAACAAGAACTCGATCAAAATCATCGGCGAGGAGACGCCCAACTACGCGCAGGGTTACTTCGTGTATGACTCGAAGAAGTCGGGGGCGGTGACCGTCTCGCACCTGCGTTTTGGTCCGCGTCCCATTCTGGGAGCGTACCTCATTCAGCGCGCGAACTTCGTCGCCTGCCACCAGTTCCACTTCCTCGAGCGGTATAACGTGCTGGACATGGCGGAAGAGGGCGCTACATTCCTGCTGAACAGCCCCTACGGACCGGAGGAGGTGTGGGATCATCTACCGCGCTCGGTACAGCAGCAGATGATCGACAAGAAGCTCAGGTTCTACGTGATCAACGCCTACGACGTGGCGAAGAGGGTGGGGCTGGGCGTACGCATCAACACCATCATGCAGACCTGCTTCTTCGCCATCAGCGGCGTGTTGCCGCGCGATGAGGCGATCGAAAAGATCAAGGACGCCATCCGCAAGACCTACGGGAGGCGAGGCGAGGCGGTGGTGCAACAGAACTTCGCCGCGGTGGATGCCGCGGTGGATAACCTGTTCGAGGTGACGGTACCTGCGCAGGCGACCAGCACCTTCGACCGCCCGCCGGTGGTGCCCGACGAGGCTCCGGAGTTTGTGAAGCGGGTGACCGCCGAGCTGATGGCAGGGCGCGGCGACCTACTGCCCGTCAGCGCGTTCCCGGCAGATGGCACCTTCCCCACCGATACCGCCAGGTGGGAGAAGCGCAACATCGCGCTGGAGGTGCCCGTCTGGGAGCCGGACCTGTGCATTCAGTGCGGAAAATGCGTGTACATCTGTCCGCACGCCACCATCCGCGCCAAGGTGTACGACAAAGAGCTTGTGCAGAACGCGCCGCCCACCTTCAAGTACAGTGCTGCCAAATGGCGCGAACTGCCAGATAAACTGTATACCATTCAGGTGGCGGTGGAAGACTGCACGGGGTGCCAGCTCTGTGTGGAGGTGTGTCCGGCGAAAGACAAGAGCGACAGCTCCCGCAAGGCGCTGAATATGCGCCCGCAGATCCCTCTGCGCGAGCCGGAGCGCGCCAACTGGGAGTTCTTCCTCAGTCTGCCGGATGTGCCCAAGCACGACGGTCTGCGCTTTAACAACGTCAAGAACGTGCAGCTGCTTCGCCCGCTGTTCGAGTTCTCGGGTGCATGTAGCGGCTGTGGCGAGACGCCGTATGTGCGCCTGCTGACACAGCTCTTCGGCGACCGCACCGTCATCGCCAACGCCACCGGATGCTCCAGCATCTACGGTGGTAACCTGCCCACCACACCTTACAGCGTGGATAGCGAGGGACGCGGTCCGGCGTGGAGCAACTCGCTGTTTGAGGATACCGCCGAGTTCGGCTACGGCATGAGGCTGGCGATCAACCAGCAGGCGGCATACGCCCGCAAGCTGCTGGAGGAGCTTCGCCCACTAATCGCCGACGATGAGCTGGTGGACGGCTTGGTGAACGCTGATCAGTCGGATGAGGCGGGCATCGCTGCCCAGCGTGGGCGCGTGGCGAAACTGAAGGCGAAACTGGCTGGCAAGGACGGATTGAAGGTGCGCGACCTGCTCGCCGTTGCCGACATGCTCGTGAAGAAGAGCGTGTGGATAATCGGCGGCGACGGCTGGGCGTACGACATCGGCTACGGTGGGTTGGACCACATCCTCGCCAGCGGGGAGGATGTGAACATCCTGGTGCTGGACACGGAGGTATACTCCAACACCGGTGGTCAGGCATCCAAAGCCACCCCGCTTGGAGCCGTTGCCCGGTTCGCTGCGGGAGGCAAACCCAGCGCCAAGAAGGACCTGGGCATCATGGCGATGCACTACGGCAACGTGTACATTGCGCAGGTGGCGATGGGCGCCAACGAGCTGCAGACGCTCAGGGCGTTCCTCGAGGCGGAGGCGTTCCCCGGTCCGTCCATCATCATCGCCTACAGCCACTGCATCGCGCATGGCATCGATATGTCCAAGGGGCATATCCAGCAGAAGCTGGCGGTGGATTCCGGCTGCTGGCCCCTCTACCGCCACAATCCGCTGCTGGCAGAGAAGGGTGAGAACCCCTTCCAGCTCGACTCCAGCGGACCGAGCATCCCGCTGAAAGAGTACACCTCCACCGAAGGGCGCTACCGCATCCTCATGCAGGCGAACCCTGTCGCGGCAGAACAGCTGGTTCAGCAGGCACAGAAGGTCGTGGAGGAGCGCTGGCGCTACTACCGGATGCTGGCGGGCAAGACCGACGGCTAGTGATAGCCACAATGTGGGGGCTGGCAGGTCCAGCCCCCGCTTGTTCCCGATGATTTCGTCTTTCAGGAGGAGTTTTGACAATGGACCTGAGCACAACCTATATGGGACTGCAGCTGCGCAACCCGCTGGTCGCCTCGTCCTCGCCTTTATCCCATAAGGTGGATACCATCTGTAAGCTGGAGGAAGCAGGCATCGGCGCGGTGGTGATGTACTCGCTGTTTGAGGAGCAGATCAATCTGGAAAGCCAGCAGCTGGACTACTTCCTGACGCACGGCACGGAAAGCTACGCCGAAGCGCTCAGTTACTTCCCCGACCTCGGGGAATACAACGTGGGACCGGACGAGTATCTCAACCTCATCCGTAAAGCGAAGGAGACGGTGAACATTCCCGTTATCGCCAGCCTCAACGGTGTGTCGGCGGGGGGATGGGTGAAGTATGCCCGGATGATGGAGCAGGCGGGTGCGGACGCACTGGAGTTGAACGTCTACTACCTGTCCACCGACCCCGATGTGCCTGGCACCGAGGTGGAGCAGCTAACGGTGGATGTGGTGAAGGCGGTGCGCGCCGAAGTGAGCATCCCGCTGGCGGTGAAGATGGGACCCTTCTTCAGCTCCATCCCCAACATGGCGGAGCGCCTGGCAGATGCTGGGGCGAACGCACTGGTGCTGTTCAACCGCTTCTACCAGCCGGATATCGATATCGAGAATCTGGAAGTGAAACCTCACCTGGTGCTGAGCAACTCGGATGAATTGCGCCTGCCCCTGCGCTGGACAGCCATCCTGTATGGACGTGTGCCGGTGGACCTGGCAATCACGACGGGCGTGCACACCTATCAGGACGTGCTGAAGGGTCTGATGGCTGGCGCGAAGGTGACCATGATGGCTTCGGAACTGCTGCAGAACGGGCTGGGACGCATCGGGCAGATCCTGCAAGAGATGCAGGGTTGGATGGAAGAGTACGAATACTCGTCCGTTCAACAGATGGTGGGCAGTGTGAGCCAGAAGAACGTGGCACAGCCGGCTGCTTTCGAGCGCGCCAACTACATGAAGGTGCTCGACTCGTACAAGCGGCTGATATAGTAAGCATAAGCGGGGGCACACCACTGCGCCCCCGCTTATCAGGCTCCTGATCCGAAAACGGTCGCCCGTGTCGCTGAAGACCGGGTGGGACGTTTACCGCACGTTGTCCGCGATGGTTCGCCGAACGATCAGATCCGCGACCTCCGCCGAGGAGACGTTGTACTCACCCGCTTTGATCTTGCGGCGCAGCTCTTCCACCATCTCCTCGCGCACCGCCGGTATTTCATCCAGCAGGAACTTGGTCTGCCGGATCTCCTGCGCGCGCGGCGAGAACTCCACCGAAGCTGCTGGAGCTATCTCCTCCTGAGCGTCGATCGGCGGAGGGGTGGACACCACTGCCGCACCCACCCTGCCCGTGCGGCTCAACTCCAGCACCCGGCTGACCTCTTCAAGCGAAATCTTCATGGTTATCCTGCCTCCTTGAACGACGCCCCTGAGGAGAACCGTCGTGTCGTTCGGCAGAACTTCGGTAGCCGGGCGATCATATCCCGACCCTCGTCGGGACTTAGACCCCAATGGCTTTGCGTCCCCACATTTCTGTGGGTTTGCCTTTATCGGATCCGCCTGTCAATCTGCATTATCGGCAAATCTACAGAGGAACTTTAGGGTTCCCTTCGCGATT
>CAKZNX010000162.1 GCA_937132045.1 uncultured bacterium | reverse complement strand
AGTGAACCCAGATAGCCCGGGTCGCGCAGGGTGAATATCTCCGGGGGGTCGTTGGCGACGATGGCACGTATAATCTTGGTGTCCTCCACTGCTGCGAGGTTGTGCACCTTGATATGCGGATGCGTGCGGTTGAACTCGTCCACGACCACCTGAAACGCCTCCGACTCGTCGCCACCCCACATCGTCCACGCACGCAGGTGAACCACGCCCGATTCGCTGGGACTGCGCCGACACGCAGGCAGCAGCACGCCAAGCGAAGCCACAGCCAGCATCACGCAAAGCGCAGTGATGCGGTTAATCAAACGACGGACACCAGAACGTGGCGGACGTGTCATCGGTCTGATCACCTCGCGCCTGGGACGGGCAACTGGCTGTCGCGGGCGCCGCCCGGAGCCCGACCTGCGCTGCCGCTGATTATCTGTCCGTTCTTCAGCAGGATGACCGGCAGAGACTGATTCATCACCTTGTGGTGGTCGCACTGCAGGAGGGGAGCGGTCTCCGGGCTGTCCTTCGTCGGGCGCAGGTATCGGTAGCTGGTGGGGACGTCCGAGGTGTCTGCAGGACACTTCAATTTCCCCGCCTCGGCGAGGTAGCGCGGCACCAGTTCGTTCAGGCTCTGGGGATAGCTGTCATTGTTGCGCTGTCGGTAGCGTCCAATCGCCTGATAGATTTCCTGCATGTTCGCCTGGCACTGGGCTACCTGCACACCTGTCGACATCGCCTGTTTGAACTCCGGCTGGCGCGAGACGTAGATGAAGAGCACAGCCATGCCAATCACCAGCAGCGCAATCGCCCCCAGGCAGGACAGCACTCCGATTGTCCAGCAACTCATCCCACGTCGGGTTGGCACTTGGGGTGGTATCATGGCGCTCCCTCAGCTATCCGGTTGGTGTCCAGTTGATACCTGCATGAACCTTCAGGGTGAACTCTGCCAGCAGGCGAACCGTGTTCTCCAGGTCACCCAGATGCAGTATCTCGCAGGGTGTGTGCATGTAGCGTATCGGTACCGATACCAGACCTGTTGCCACGCCAGAGCGTGAAAGCTGGATAACGTCGGTGTCGGTGCCTGTGCCTCCTCCTGCCACCTCTATCTGGTATGGAATCTGCTTCTCTTCCGCGGTGTTTACCAGCATCTCGAACACCAGCGGGTTGATGTGCGACCCTCTGCACACGACGGGTCCCTTCGAGATGACTTGCTCCCCATGCTTCTTTTTGTCCACGCCCGGATAGTCGATGCTGTGTCCGACATCCACAGTGATCGCCACCTGCGGGTCTACCTCGTAGGCGACCGTTCGCGCACCACGCAGTCCCACTTCCTCCTGAACCGTCGAGACGGCATACACGGCGCACTTCAGTTCGGATCGGTGCTCGCTCAGCAGTCGCAATGCCTCTGCCACCACGAAACTACCCATTTTGTTGTCAAAGCCTCTGGCGGTCACGAAGTCGCTGCGCAGTGTCTGCAGTTCATCTACGTAGGTGATGGGGTCGCCGAGTCGTACCTGCTCCTGTGCCTCCGCCTTACTGGTAGCGCCGATGTCGATCCACAGGTCACTGAGCTCCGGCTTCTTGCGCCGCTCCTCATCCGATAGCAGGTGTACTGCCTTGCGCCCGATAACGCCCAGTACCGGACCGTGTTTGGTGTGGATGCGCACCCGATGACCGACGGGCACAATGGAGTCGTGTCCGCCCACCGGGCTGAAGAAGATGAAGCCCTCGTCGCTGATGTAGTGCACCACGAACCCGATCTCGTCCACATGCCCGGACAGCATCACACGGGGATAACCTTCAGGGTTGATGGCGGCGTATGCGTTGCCAAGTACATCTGTGTGAACCTCATCCGCGTAACGACCGGCGTAATCTCTGAAGATGGCTTGAGCCTTCCACTCGTAACCAGACGGGCTTGGCGTATTGACTATCTGGCGCAGAAACTGGAATGATTCTTCACGCATGAACCCCTCCCGTACTAGTTGCCAGCTTGTTTCAACTCCTTTAATACCTTATCCCACCGCAGGCGCATTTCCTCGTTATCGATCAAAGGTTCCCAGCCAAGCGACAGATAGGTGGCGATTGCGGGCAGGCGCCAGTCGTCGGTAAGCAGGTAGATGCGCTGGTAGCCGCGCTGTATCAGCAGCCGCAGCACTGCATACACGACCACCTTGCCCAGTCCTTTACCGCGATGCTCGGGGTCTGCTGCCACCCAATCCAGCACGCCTGCGTTGGGGTGCTGTTCGCTGGGCGAGTGGTTCGCCATCGCGGTGGCAACAAGACGTCCTGTGGCTGTATGTTCCACCACAAAGAAGCCTCCGGGCAGCACGTTGCGCATGAACCGCTGAACATCGGCTACCGTCCAGTTTTCGGCGAAGCCCACCGACCGCATCAGCGCCAGGTACTGCTCCTCTTCACCCGGGCGGATGTGGCGCAGAGAATAACCGCCCGGCAGCTCTGGCTCGGGAATGGAGGCGAATCGCGCGGGCGGATAGAGCATCTGCAACTGCGGCTTGGGTTCCGCGTCCGTACCCCACACTCCCGAGTCTGGCACCTCCACCCAGCGCCCACCCTGTGCAATGGATATCTGGCTGAGCAGACCGGGAAGGGTCATGTCCAGAGCGAAGTGCACGTCCACTGCGGGCGGCTTTTCACCACGTATCGCCTGAAGGAAGTCCATCAGCACGTGGTAATCGCCGCCACCATGCCCGGTGCGCAGAGCCATCTCGCTGCGCGCCTTCCAGTCCTCCGGCAGAAACTGCTCTTCGAGTTCGTGCAGGGCTAGCCAGGTGTTCATATCGGGGCAGAGCGAGCGCACCCAAACCCGGTCTGCCTCACCGCGCGCCTGCGCCGATTCGTAACAGCCATCAGTGCCCTGCAGCTGATAAACGTTCATGGCGTGGGGTCGGTCGGATAGCATGTCCAGGCGCAGTTTCACCAATCCGCCAGACTTCATCCTGCACAGGGTGATGGTGGTGTCCTCGTTTTCGTACAGGTCGCCACGGGGGTCGCGATAGTGGTGTCCACTTCCCGCGCACGATACCGCCACCACGCGGTCGCCGGGCATCCACTGCAGGATCGGACCGAGGCTGTGAGTGGGGTAGGTGTTGCCGTTGATGCCGGTCTGCCAGCGTCGGCGCCATGGGGTTTGCTCGTTCAGCTCTTTCAGCTCATGCACGTATTCGCCCTCGGCGTAGTAGGTGGTACCGAAAAGCCCTCGCCGGACCATCTCGGTGACGACGACAATGGGCTTGGCGTAGATGTAGTTTTCCGCCATCATGTACACGGCGCTGCTCTCACGCACCGCCTGCACCAGTTCCCGACACTCCTCCACCGAGACGGCAGCGGGCACTTCACACAGCACGTGCCTGCCAGAGCGCAATGCCTCAATGGACTGCGGCGCGTGCAGAGGCATGGGGGTGGCGATAAACACAGCGTCAATCTCCGACCTGTCCAGCATCTGCCGAAAGTCGGTATAGCGTTCCTGTGCGCCCAGCTGTTCTGCTGCCGAGTCCAGGCGGTGGGAATCGGTATCGCAGACCGCGTGGATCGTTACGTCTGGCACGAGGTCGCAGACCGCTTTGAAACTCGCTCCGCGTCCCCCAGCACCCACAATGCCCAGACGGATCGTTCTGTCCGACACAATGCCTCCTCGGTTCGCTTTGCACCTTCGTTTGAGTTGCTTTGTTTTGGATTCCCTGCGCTGCTGTTCTCCTCCTGCACCGTTCACCGGTGAAAAAGGGGCGTTTGGCGGGGTAAAATAGAGACGCTATGGAGACTTTGCATGCAGGCTTCTTCGAAATAAAAGACTGGCAGGCGCAGTACATTGCAGAGGGACTGCGTCGCCTGAGCCTTGACGAATTGGTAGAGGCGGAGTTTCTGCCCCACCAGCTCACGCCCGATGGTTGTGAGCGCTGCACACAGTACGACGTTCTGGCGGTGTTCATCGGCACGAAGGTAAGCCGCAAGACGCTGGAGGTTCTGCCGCGCGTTCGCCTTATCCTCACGATGTCCACAGGCTACGACCATATCGACCTGGAAGCCTGTCGTGAGCGGGGCATCACCGTGTGCAACGTGCCGCACTACGGTGAAAACACTGTGGCGGAACACACTTTTGCGCTGATTCTGTCGCTATCGCGCAAGCTGCACGCGGCGTACTTTCAGGGACTGCGTGGTGAGTATCACATCGGTTCGCTGCGCGGCTTCGACCTTTACGGCAAGACTATCGGCGTGGTCGGAGCGGGCAGTATCGGTCTGCACGTGATACGCATTGCGCGAGGGTTTGGGATGCGCGTGCTGGCATACGATGCTCGCCCTCAGCGCCTGCTGGCAGACGTGCTGGGTTTCACCTACACCGACCTCGACACCCTGCTCGCCGACTCGGACATCGTGACCCTGCACGTGCCCGCGACGCCTGCCACCCACCACCTGATTAACCGGGAGACGCTGAGCAAAATGAAGCGCGGCGCTCTGCTGATCAACACAGCGCGGGGGTCGGTGGTGGACACGGAGGCGCTGTTGTGGGCGCTGGAGGAAGGCATTCTGGGCGGCGCCGGGCTGGACGTGATCGAGGGCGAGGAGTATATCACCGATGAAACCGCGCTGTTGAAGATGCCGGTCGCAGAGCAGACGCTTCGTCAGCTGGTTCAGGCGCACCTGTTGCTGAGGCGCGAAAATGTGGTGTTCACGCCCCATATCGCGTTTAACAGTCAGGAAGCGGTGCAGCGCATTCTGGACGTCACGCTGGAGAACCTGAAGGCGTTTCTTCAGGGGGCACCCCAGAACGTGGTGGCGTGATCGCTTGTCAGGGCCAGGGAAACGAGGGCGCCAGCAGACCGGTGGTGCTGGCGAGCACCGCCCACATCGCCGCGCAACTGAACTCACCCAGTATCATCCCCAGAAAGAAGGGCATCCAGCGAAGATACAGGTTGTAGCCGCCGTAGCGCTGGATGAGCGACTTCAGTATCCACGTCACCAGCACGGGGAACCAGATGACATACATCGTCCAGGAGGGGCACAGTGCGTAACCCAGCGGGTGCAGGGGAAATCCCACAAACGTATTGCGCAGGTAGTAGAGCAGTCCCGTTACCCCGATGCCCACGCTGAACCATAGCGGTGATGGAGGAGTGAGTTTGTCGGCTCCGGTGAGTGCGTTGCTGGCATCGGTGAACGCCCACGAGACATTTGCATTGGGATAGCCATACAGGTTCACGCCGCCACGAGTGTAGTGAAGCCACAGCTCGCTCACGGCGGCAGAGAGAAAGCCGACCACGATGGCGATGCCGAACACCACCGGCAGCACCGCCCGTCGGAGACCGTGACGGGGAGCCAGCTGCTGACTGTCCAGAAACAGCGACAGGAGCATTCCGCGCAGGTCGCGGAAGAAGATGGCGTCCAGAAAAGCAAGGTGCGTCCAGCTGGTGTTCCCCCAGAGCTGCTTGGCGCTGAAGATACCTACGATGTCACTGGGCTTGAACGAGGTCTCGGTCATCAGGAAGCCTGCCTCGGCGACGCTGCGCGCCATCACCGTGCAGGTAACGAAAAGGAATATTGCCCAGAGCGCAACCGCCAGCCACAGACTGATGCCCGCCCACAGACACCACGCCATGATACCCACGAACCCGGCTATCAGTCCCCACACCGCCCAGCGACTGCTCAACGCTTCCCCCGCCGCTGAAGGAGAGTGCTTCTGAAAAGCGGACTGCACCACCTGCCGGTAGTAGCCCCACCCGCTGCGCACAAACACGATAGCGATCACCACATACGCCCCCGCCACCTGGTAGCCGATGTAATGCCGTGTAGGGTAGGAAGGCATGTTTTGCAGTTCAATGCCGTAAGAGGCTGCAAACACATCCGCCAGACGGGTGAGCGCAAAGAAGAACCACAGGCTGAACAGCAGGTCATTCGGCAGGAAGTAGGCGAAACCCATCGCCGCGAACGACACAAAGATACTGGTGCCGAACATCTGGTTCCACGGCGGGCTGGTGAACAGGTTCTGCACATTCCAGAACAGCAGGGGAATCTCCGGAAAGGTGGGCACTGCCAGATGGATGCCGTTGATGAGAAACGGCACGAAGGCGAGCGTGAAACCCATCCACGTCAACGGGGAACGCAGGAACTGTCGCGACAGGCTTTCGTCGAGCAGGCGCGTGGGCAGAATGGTGTGCGGGAAGGTCAGTCGTTCGTGGTCTGCCCACTGCTTGCGGAGAATCGCGCCGATGCAGAACAGGCTCCATGCTAGCAGGCAGTATAGCAGGAACCAGGCGGTCAACGGTCGCACCCACTTCATCCACGGGATACTGCCACTGCGCAAGCTCTCGTAGAATTCGACGGCGACGGGTTGCTTCAGTTCGCCCTCCGGGTCAAACGCCACAAGAGCCGGATTGACGTGGGGGATGAACCGTTGCGCGAACTGATTCACCGGGTCGGCGTAGTAATTCAGATAGACCGGAGCGGGCATCAGCTTCTCGGTGAAGCCGCGCGTGCTGACAAACACCGCGGCAAACAGCATGAGGTAGATGATGAGCATATCGGAGGCAGTCATCCAGCGCAGCCTGCCGAACGCCTTCAGCAGCCGAACCGCGCCGTACACCAGCAGGAACGAACCGACGGCGCCCGGCGCAAACTGCAGCACACCCAACTGCATGCCCTTGACCACCATATCGGAATAGGTGGTGACGTAGGCAACTGCGGCAGACAGCACCGCGCCAAGTATCAGCGTACGCCAGTGAAAGGTCTTCGGGGTCTCCGGCGGTGACGCCATCCGGGCACTTGACCTCCTCCAGTAACCTCTGCAACTTTCGCGCGTTCCAGAGGAGAATCCTTCCGCAATCTGTCAGCGAACGAGTGTTTCCACGCTCTCTTCGGGCTTCTCCATGCGGAAAAGCGTCTTGCCGCCAAGCGTCGCCTCCTGCAGGCGAACGCCCATCAATCTCACCGCCCTCCAGCGATTGCGCTCACGAGCAAACTCGATGATGTTGCCCGCACCGCGCACGCTCACGGTCGTTCCATCCGGCAGGGTCGTTTTGCGCAACTGCGGTTCCGCATGCAGG
The DNA here is from genome assembly GCA_937132045.1 of uncultured bacterium. Taxonomy (GTDB): domain Bacteria; phylum Armatimonadota; class HRBIN16; order HRBIN16; family HRBIN16; genus HRBIN16. The sequence continues at coordinate 42,743 of CAKZNX010000162.1, read as the reverse complement.
GAAGAGACGCCATCGAGCACAATCAACCAGCCTCGCTGTGCCTGTTCGATCCACACGGCGCGCGCGTCGGGAGCCGAGGGCTCCAGGCGCAAAGCAACTGACCGCACGGCAGGCGGCGTCTTCTGGCGGAATGGTGTCATGAGGAACGTGAACGAGAGTGGTAGCGACCCGCGACGCACGAAGTCGGCGGTGGGCACCTGCGTCAGTCCACTCTCGTCCACCACCGCAATGCCCTTACTGAGCTGTAGTCGAGCCGGAACGGATGCCACCTCCTGGATCATCAGGTTCGCGTCGTCTTCCGCAGTTCGCACGAAGCCGTCCGCCTGCATGTTCACCCGGTGAAAGCGGAAATGCGCACGCGCCTCGCGCTCCCCCGAGCCGAGAACGTCATCGACAATCAGCCAGAAGCCTTCGAAGCCCCGTCGCGGTTTGAGAAACCAGATGCGTCGGTGGTGGCGAGCGTCGGGAACACCTTGAAAGCCGTCGTTGTGACCGGCGAAGAAGTCAAATCCCTCGGCGGTCACCCACAGGTCGGGGATACCATTCCGTGCCGTTCTCGCCCCGTCCACGGTGACGGTGTTGTGAGAGCGGGTATGGGAGAGCTCCGCCGCCTCCGTCGTGCCATATATGTACACGCCAGGGTCTATCAATAGCGTCCTGCCAAACGGAGCGACGATGATGCTGAGGGCATCGTAGTGCCCGTGACTACCGAACGGACCGCATCGGATGCCCATGTAGTGCGAATCGGGACGCCAGGAGTTTCGCATGTAATAGAAGCCACCGTCTGGGAATCCCACCGAGGTGCGCTGAGGTGGTCGCCCCTCAGCGCCCGCACTACCGATGAAACGGAAGTCCTCTCGACGGAAAATGTCCGCCGCCTCGCGCAACACATCCGGTCGCATGGGCGGGTTGCCGTCGCCCCAGATGGGCAGAGTGCCGTCTGGCAGAGTCGAGTACATCACATATTCGTGCATTCGCTCGGTGAGTGCGCGGATGTCCTCGGGCACGGTGATGCCCAGCTCGCCAGCCCGTTTGATCAGGTTGCGGTAGCGTGCCATGACCAGCAGGTGGTATCCAGTGGTCGGCTCGCGGAGCACTCCGTCGCGGAACACACTGCCGCGCGCGTTCTCGATGGTCACCTGCACACCCTGCTCGATCCAGCGTTTAGCCCCGGCGAATTCGGGGTAGGCCAGTCCAAACTCGTACAGGGTCGTGGCGATCTGTGCTTCCCAGTTTCCGCCCGCCTCCATGCGCTCCAGTACCTCCGCCATCTCGGCAAGGTTGAAGATGAAGGCGGCTCGCAGCCACAGAGGGAACCACGGCGAGTGCATAAACCGGCTATAATACGCGAATCCATGCCCCATCCGCGCACCGATGGACAGCCCTGACCAGATCGAGCCGCCAGCCAGCCCGGGCGGCAGAGCGCCGGGTATCTTCTGCTCGCGTTTCCATACCCCTGCCTTCAGCGGCGACGGACACTGCCGGAAGAAGTGATACAGCATCTCGCTGAAGGCGCGGGCGTACTTCCCATTGCCGGTGCTGGCGTAGGCACCAGCAAGCGGTTTGCGCAAGCCTGCCCGTGTTAGTCCCACGCCGCCCCGCTCGGGCCAGAGGGTGTAGTGGTTCCACTCCGGTCCGAGGTCGGCGATCAGTCCGTCGGGTGTAACAAGCACCTTGCCCTCGCAGGCGAGGTCTGCCTCGCGCGTATCGAATTCGGGGTTGGCATTATCCGCCGGCGTGCTGGGCGAAACGAGGTCGGGCCGGCTTTCGAAGTGTGCCACCATCAGGCGGATTGCCGTCTCCCAGTCTTTGCGTTCTACCGCTTCGCGCAGGGGCTGGAGGGGCGGATAGTCCAGATTGAAGTGTCGGAACGCCTCCACGAACAGCGTCTCACGCGATACCCGGTGTATCTCGTGCACCTCAAACCACAGGTCGTATGGCTGTGGTTCACCGCCCACGATGGCGGTACCGTGCGGATAGTCGTCCTCTGCTGTGCCGATTCCCATCAGCACCCCATCGCCCGATGCTATAGGGGGCAGCTGCTCACCTTCCAGCCTTTCCGCGGCGGTGCTGACAGCGGGGCGGACGCGCTCAACCTCCACGGTCAACTCCAGGTAGTATGTTCGGCTGGGTGGAAGCTTTGCCTCGAGAGTGAACATGGGCACCGCGCCTTCCCACATGCGCCGGCTGTAAGGTATCGTGTAGCGCCCATACGACAGGCGCTTCTGCGGGCTATCCCAGAGGGTCATCACCAGCTTTTCGTCCGGCTGCCACGACTCATGCCAGAACGCCTGCCAGATAGCCACCCGGAAAACGTGGGTTGCGTGTTCGCTCACCACGAACGTCTGCCCAACAGGTGTGTCGGGGCGTATCTCCGCGAACCGTTGCTGGTGACGCGCGGTGGTGTGCGCCCCCATGCGTGCACCGTTCAGTAACTCCTCGAGGCGGGCAAGGTCGGGGCTGGCGTTGGCGGACGTGAGCAGTGCAGCGGTCAGCAGCAGGCTGCCAAGGATTGGTTTCATCACTGTTTTATCCTCTCGGCTTCAAGACTGTTTATCGCTGGTGATTCTCATTGTAGTGGAGGGGATGGGGCACTGTCAACACCACCGCTGGCGGTGGCGACGTATGGCGGAAAGAAGCGGTCCCTGTGGGGGGACCGCTCTGGTTACCTGCACGAAACGGTTGTCAGCGTCTCACTGTGGGCGACGTCTCGATCTCGTACCAAAATGTGCGCTCGTTGCCGATGGTAAAGGCGCCGTTCGTGATTGGCAATGTCCTGCCCGTGCGTCGCCCGCGATGGTCCAGCACGTGAACCCTTGTGGCACGGACGCCCTTCAGCGTGACTTTCGCCTCCACCGGTTCCATCAGGATGGGGCTCCTGCCTTCGTCGAGCAGTGTGGTGCGCGATGGATTGTACACCTGCCCGGTGTTCTCAGCACGCGCCACAGCGGTCAGCAGGATGCGCCGTGAACGAGTCAACGGCTGGTCGTCAAGGCTGGTCAGCACCACCTGGCAGAAGGGTGTCTGCGCCTCGATACGCGCGTTGTCGCAGTCCACCGGCTTGCCGCCGATGAAGCCGACCGCCCCCTGTGTGCGCGGCGCGTTGATGGTGAACACCCCCTCGCGCGTCCAGCGTAATAGCCCGTGCTGGCTCACGAAGGTGTCATTCGGCACCGTTGGCAGGGGCGACTGTGGCGCATCTTTCCTGCAGGCGACGCGCTGCATCAGCATTAGTCCGCCGGGGATAATGTCACCCATTGGACGCAGGAGCCAGTCATCGGCGTCCTTGAAGCCGTAGATGAAGGTGCTGGATGTCGTGGGTACATCGCCGCGATGAAAGACCAGCGCCGCGGGCACCCATGCAGCCATCACGTGCGGTTTGTTACCGAAATTGAAACTGCCCTCCATGCGCGGGGCCCAGTCTGCGCCCGAGTAGTCGAACTGCAGGATACCGTCCCAGTCCTGCAGAGCACCGTATGCCGACATCGGCAGGGGCGCCTCCGAAATCCACTCGTTCATCCAGCAGTTGTTCCACTCGGTAACGATGAAGGGCATGTCCTCTATTTGCTGGCGCCCCATCCAGGTGATGATGGAGCCGGAGGGCTGTTTGATCATGGGGCTGTTGTTGAACCGATTGGTGGGGGAGTAGCCGCCCTGCGGGTGGTCCCAGTAGGCGTGCCGGTCGATGTAGTCCAGCTGCGCGTTCGATAGCACATCGCCGACCCAGTTCTCCCAGTGGTTACTGCCGGCGATGGGCACCTTCACCCCGATCGAGCGCAGGTAGTCGTAAATCTCCCTGTAGGTGCTCGTCTGAAGCTCATACAGGAATCGCCCGACAGTGGTGTTGCGGGCGCGCAGCAGGTCGGGCACACTGCCTGTCGGACGGCTGATTCCGCGCCTGTCGCACCATTCCGTGAAAAGGTTGTTGATCTCCTGAATGTAAGAGGGTGGCAGGGTGTTGTATCCGCCTGCCCAGAACAGCGTGCTCTCGTTGATAATCTCCATCATGGCGATGGTCGGTTCGTCCACGTAGCGGGTCTTGGTGTAGGGGTTGTAATGGGTAAGCAGGTCGTGTGCGTATTTCTTCTGCAGTTCGATCAGTCGGCGGTTGTAGTGTGCCGCGATTTTGGCGCCGTTCTCCAGCCGCTCCCAATCGCGCACGCCGTCGTCGCGCAGGAATTTGCGGTGTACCAGCAGGTCCATGTAGATATAGATGCCGTGGCGCTTGCACTGATAGATGAAATAGTCCAGCCGGTCCAGCATCTCGGGCGACAGATTGAGCGTGCTGGTTGGATGGTTGCCGAAGATGTTGGGCTGAGCCCAGCTGGCGTCCATGTGGTGCAGACGCACCATGTTACAGCCGAACTTGGCAAGGCGAGCGGCGGTTCGCTCGGCCGTAGTCCTGTCCATGAACACGTTACCTGCCACGATATTCACTCCCCAGAAGCGCACCGGGGTGCCATCTCGGAAGACGAACCCGCCACCGCGGACCGTCAGGAAACCGTGTTTGCCAGCGGGGCGATGCAGGTAGCGAGAGAGGTTTACCACCGCCGGTTTCGTGTAGTCATCGCGAGTGGTGTCCAGCGGATACCACCTGCTGGTGTCGGTTCTGGACTCGGTAACAGGCTGAATCGGGTTTGCCTCCATATCGAGCGCCTCCAATCGCAGGTCGTCGAACCATACGCTACCAGTGGCGTTATGTAAACCCGCAATGAACGACACGCGCGCAGCACCTGCTGGCACCTCGTAATCCCGGGCGTGAAAGGTCCAGCCGGTGGTGCCATCGACGTCGATGCCAGGCGGATAGCCTCCAACGAGCTCGCCGTCTGGGCTGTAGAAGATGACCTGCAGGCGTGCCTTTTCCCACGGATTGTCGCCAGCCTTCACGTCCTGAGTGCGCATCCAGCCAGAGAGTCGCACCCTCCGAGCGCCCCTCGGCAGCACGCAGTCCTGCGCGGAGGTGGTCCATCCGCGGGTTTGAGCCGATATACGAAGACAGTTTCGTCCCTCCCGGGCGCCATCGCTGACGATTTGAGCCTCGGCGGAGAGCGACCAGCCGCGTCCGCCCGCCTCGAAGCCTCCATCGAGAAGCATGTTGGGCGCTGCGAGGAGAGGCAATGCTACCGCCAGCAGTCCCAACATCACCATGCACTTCATTGCCCAGCCTCCTCTTAAACGTTTCACGAGACGTTTTCGCCGGAACCGGAAGGAATCCTGTGTGGGGCGTGATGAGTTGACCTGATGTGCCCGTTTCGCGTAGAATGGGGATGAAATGTCGGCAGTCGGTGCGCGTCAAAAGGAATCATGGCGTGTGCTGAGGGAGTATCGCCGGATGCTCGCCTCGTGCACCGACGAGGAGCTGCAGGATGTGTATTTCCATATTGACGTCCTGCAGTATCCGGAGAGATACCACGCCATTCTGGAGGAGATGGCGTCGCGGGGGCTAAAGGCTGTCTCCGGCATCGAACCTCAGGTAACCCCTGTCAACATTCCCGAGCAGTTGCGCGACGTTGCCTTCTTCCGGTCGCATCCCGTGATGGCGGCGGCGGTGGCGTTCCTGCTGCTCACGGTATACACCGCGCTGGTCACGTTCGTGTTCTGCCTGCCGATATACTTGCTGGCTCTGCCCCTGAAGGTGTTGAACCAGCAGAGTGCCATTGTATACCTGCTGGCGTTTCCCTTTGCGCCACTATCCGCAGCGGGTTTCGGGAAGCGGGCAGGCGGCGCAGGGTGGTATGCGCTAGCCGTTATCGTGGGCGTTGCTCTCGGTGTCGCCCTGTTTGTGGGTACTGGGGCGCTTCACGCAGTGGTGGAGGCGCTGTTCCGCTCGGGTAGCGGTGGCGGTTTCTCCCTGCCGGTCGGTTTCTAACGTGCTTGATTTTTCACCTGCAGTCCCGTATAATTGCGGTGGAGGGCGGCGCGTGTACCGCTTTTTTCTGTCTTTTCGTTCAAACGGGAACGCGAGGGGTAGCCACTTATGCCTGCCAATGCCACAATAGAGCTGAATCTCTCGGAAGACCAGATTCATATAGACCCCGGAGGCACAGCGACACTACAGGTTCAGGTCGTGAACGGCTCGAACCAGCCGGACACTATTGGGCTGGAGGTGGAGGGTCTTGATTACGAATGGGTGGCGATTCCCGTTCCTTCTGTGACTCTGGACCCGGGCGCCCGCCGCACCGAGAAAATCCTTCTAAAGGTACCCCGACGCAGTGAGAGCACGGCCGGCGCCTATCCGTTCGTGGTGCGAGCGCGCTCGTTGGAGACAGGCGATACGGCGGTGGCACCCGTAACACTGATGGTCGAGCCGTTCTCGGCGCTTTCGGTGGAGATATATCCTCGCCGCGGAGTGTGCACGTACTGGCGTCCCGTAACCGAGTTCGAGGTGACCGTGCACAACCTGGGCAATACGCCGCTGGACGTACGCCTGTACGCGAGCGATACGGACGACATCGGCGTGTACACCTTTGACCGCGAGGTGCTGAATCTGCAGGCTGGAGGTTCAGCGTCGGTGATGCTCAGCGCGGAACCCTCGCGCCGGGCGATGATAGGGCGCAGTCAGCTGGCATCGTTCACCGTCACCGCGCGCTGTGTGGATAACGGCTATGTGGCGGCACATACGCAGGGGCAGCTGTACACACGCCCATTGCTATCCCCGATGACGTTGAGCCTGGTGGGCATATTCGCGCTGATGCTCGCGGCGTGGGCTTTCACACGTCCGAAGCCCGTGGAAGTGCTGGAGTTCTCGGTCGAGCCATCTAACATCCAGCAGGGCGGTACCGCCATCCTGCGCTGGCATGTGACGAACGCCTCGGAGATCAGCATCACGCCGGATATCGGCGTGGTGAAGGAAAACGCGGGCAGCAGGCAGGTCGTGCCATCACAGACCACCACCTACCGCTTGGTGGCGCGAGGACGAGGCGGGGTGCAGGAGTCGGAAGTGGTATTGACCGTGCAACCAGCCCCGGAGCCTCCACCGCCTGCCATTGTGTCGTTCAAAGCAGAGCCTGCGCAGGTGACAAAGGGAGAACCGGTCATTCTCAGCTGGCAGGTTCAAAACGCGACCAAACTTCTGCTCAGCCCGGTCGGCGAGCTGGACCCACTGCTCAATTCCGTTCGCGACACGCCTGCTGTGACCACCACTTACACGCTGGTGGCGATTAACACCGCCGGGCGCAAGGTGGAGAAGAGTGTGACGGTGAAGGTGCGCGACCCCAACGCGCTGGAGGTGCTGGAGTTCCGCGCGGAGCCGTCGGTGATCACCGCTGGCGGGAACGTGGTGCTGAAGTGGAGGGCGCAAGCAGCGTCTCGGGTGACCATAGACAACGGTGTGGGGGAGGTCAGTCCGCAGGGCGAAGCCACCGTCTCGCCAACGCAGGACACCACCTACACGCTTACCGCCACCAATGACCTTGGACAGGTGGTTACGAAGAGCGTAAAGGTAACCGTTACCAGCACTCCGCCTGTTTCCACTCCGCCATCCATCAACCCCTCACAGCCGGGCAACTAGGGGTTCTGGCGGCGCAGGCGCACCGGCGCGTTACTGGTCAGCCTGTACCACCCATCACCGGGCAGCCGCCAGCGCGGTTGCGACACCTGCCAGCGATGCTTGCCCTGCTCCAGAAGCGCCTTCCTGTCGGTGCTGTCTACCTGCCAGGTGCCTGCAGGCAACCACAGAGCAGATGCCCTGTCAGGAGGAAGGATGGTGACCTCGTCAGCTTCCTTCACAGATTCGGTAAACGCTTTCCATAGCGCCGTTGCGTGCGGTTCAGCCAGCCTCGCGAAGGTGGCGCGCAGGGTGCTGCTACCGTACACGCTATCCAGATACAGGACGAAGCCGATCAGAGTAGCCATCCCGGAGGCGTCCGTTCTGGTGAAGCCCTCTTTCGGAAAACCCTCCGTCAGCCAGCGATTGCGCAGTGGCAGACAGCGCTGAGCGACGAAGTTGCGGACATCCGGTGCGGAGGCTCCGCACAGGTCGTCGGTGGTCAGACTGCCGCTCTCTGCCAGCGGCGCGATCCACGTCATGAGAAGTCGTTCGCCCAGATAGCCGTTCGCCCACGGCTCGGGAAGCGTATAGCCGGTGATGCCCGGAAAGAGCGCGTGTGAGAACTCGTGGGCCACTTCGCGCACCCACTCGACGGGGGAGTGAAGCTCCTGCACCGAGTAGATATAGAGGTTGTTACGCCACTGCTCACCGCCAGCATTACCCTGCCGACACAGCCACACGTTCAACACTCGTTCGCCCTGAAGGTTCACCTGCAGGCGCACTCTTTGCCATGCGATTTGCTGAAGACGCAGAAGCAATCGGCACACCCTTTGTGCTTGCGGGAGGTCATCCACCGCCTGCGCGTACACGCGAAAGCGCAGCTCCGGCTGAGAGAGGTGGTCGTTGCGGAAGTAACCGTAGCAGGCGACGGTGAAACGCCAGCCATGCTTCGGGTCGCTTTGCGCACCGGAGAGCGTGCCGAGCCTTGGGGTCAGGATGACCGCATCGTTGTTGGGAAAAAGGGCTGGTAGCAACTGCACTTCGTAAACGCCGGTCTGATAGGGAACGCTGATAGAGCGCGGGGGAGTGGGGAGGGCGGTCTCCTCGCGCGCCCTCCCCGGAGGAACGCACAGCAGTCCGATTACAAGGGCGAAAGCCACTCCTCGGTAGCGGCAAAGGCGTTGTGATTGTGTATCGATTCTACCGATTCGCATTCCGCTCTGAACCGCCGTAGACCTGGCATCTGCCTGAGAGCAAGTACTGTATCGCGCAGGATGTCCTCCACGAATTTCGCATTATCATAAGCGGATTCGGTAACAAACTTCTCGTCCGGTCGTTTCAGTACAGGATACAACGGGCTGCTGCCCTGTTCCTCCAGCAGACGGAACAGCCTGTCCATGTCTAATTCCGGCGCTGATGGCAACAACTCCAGCTCCACACGCACATAAGCCCGCTGATTGTGTGCGCCATACACGGCAATCTGCTTACTGCACGGGCAGAGCGATTTGACCGGCACCGCCAGGCGCACGATACGGGTAGAGGTGCCGTTATTCAGCGTTACCGACCACTCGGCGTCGGCGTCCAGCCAGCCCGATGCGCCGGTAATCGGAGCACGCTTGCGGAGGAAGTATTTGAAACGCATGGTGACCTCGGCGCGGTCGGCATCGAGCATGTCTCGGGCGCGGTCCAGCATTCGCTGCACCTCCGCGAGCGAGAGAGGTAACTGCGCCGTTTCATCCAGAATCTGCATCAGGCGACTCATGTGTGTGCCTTTGCGGTTATGCTGAAGGGAGACGGCGAAGTCGACCGAAGCCACCGTGTGAAAGTCATTACCGCTTCCGTCTGCAACCCGCACGGGCAGTTGCACACCGCGAACCCCCACCTGCGGGATGAATACCTGACGTTGATCCTCCTGGTTGGCGACATCCGGCAGGGAAACCACTTGCCCGACTTCTATCATCCTGACCCCCGACGACTGATTTGCTCGTCTAGGGTACCCGCTTTGGACAGGTCACGTCAACGGTCTGCGAGGGTGCTGGAAAAAGTCCAAACCTATCAGCCTATCCCCCTTCGCAACGCGGCAACGGGGGAGTTCGGAACCTCTCTCCGTTTCCAGGAGAGGCAGGGAAACGGGTGTGAAAGGGCTTTTACCAACGGTTCTGGTCTTCGATTCCTCGACGGCGACGGATTATCACACACCCTCACGGTTTACCGCGTCGACCCGACAGGTGCTTTGCCAGAATCTCACATACTCCCCGGCGACGTGTTCCATACTGAAGTGCTGGCAGGCTCGCTGTCGAGCCTTCTCTGACAGACCCTGCCTGAGTAGCGGGTCGTCCAGCAGGCGGCGAATACACGCTGCCAGCTGTCTGGCTTCTCCCTCCGGAAACACCAGCCCACCAGTCCCCACCACTTGGGGGATTTCGCCACTATCCGAACCGATGACAGGCACCCCGCAAGCCATCGCCTCCACCAGCACGCGCCCGAACTGTTCTTTCCAGCGAGGCGTGGTGCGCGAAGGCAGTGCCAGCACGTGCAGCTGGTGCATGAGGTTCGGTACCTGACCGGAAGGCACTGCGCCTATCCAGCGCACACGCATCGCCACCCCCATCTCCTCAGCGACCACCTGCCATCGGCGCTGGTCTCCTTCGCCAGCAATCCATGCCTCGCACTCCTCTGGCAGGTACTGCAGACTCTCCAGAAGGGTGTCGATGCCTTTCGCGGGCACCAATCGCCCCAGAAAGCCCACCCGGAAAGGCGGAGATGCTGGGCGCACTGACGGGGTGAAAAGGTTGGTGTCAACTCCGTACTGCGGGATAACCACGATGGGCAGGCGGAACCCTTTGCGTCGGAGAACCTCCTTCGCGTCGGCGTTGCCAGCCACCGCCCCGGACAGGCATCGCGCCAGAGCGACCTCGAACCAGCGGAAGGGTGGGGGATAGCGCCGGTAGATGTTTTGCCAGCAGAAAGCAACCGACCGGGCACCGTGTCGGCGTGCAGCCAGCGCCGCGTGGAAAGTGGCGAAGTTGTACACCTCCTCATCGATATGGACCACGTCGGGCTGAAAACGGCGCAGGATCGATGGCAGATAAGGCGCATAGTAGACGTGGTAGCGCCCGTTCCAGCGCAGGGGCGTGACCTCCAGCCAGTAGCGCTCAGGGTGCACTTGCTCCAGTGGCAACCTGCCCACGCGCGGCTCGCACCAGAAGGGCGGCACCACCACAAGCAGCTCGCTGATGGCTTCGTGCTCAGCGATGTGCTCATATTGTCTGTGGTAGACGGAGCGAACGGCTGCCTTAGAGAAGAGTAGCACTCGCATCCTGACAACAGCGGTGGGGCAATCCGCCTCGATTGCCCCACGTCCGATGTAACAGGAACTCGCCTTTAGCGCGGCGCCGGCGGTCCGGATGGCGGGGCTGGCATCTGCCGTTCCGTGGCGCCTGCCGGCGGCTTGAACACGAACACCGAGTCAGGCAGGTTCGGGTTGATCTGCTGGGAGGCGAAGCTAACCACGATCGTCTGCGTCATCTTTTGCGTGCCCTGGCTCTGAGTGGCGTCGAGGGTGAGCTGACGCAGCATGAAGGTTGCCTTGTCGACGTACGCGGTCGCTGTCACCTTGAACCCGCTCTTGCCGTCCTCCGACTGTTCCGTTCGCGTCGACTGCAGCACGTGCATCGGTCTGCCGTCCACGTTTCGGTCGGACAGTTTCTTCGCGTCGGCACCGAAAATCATCTGCAGTTGCGCACCGATCTGTGACGGGTCTCCGGCTCCCACGGGGCTCGCCCCGGGCTGCGCCATCGATGCGGGCGCGGGCATCTTCATGTACTGCTTCTCTTTCGGCGAGTAGATGTACATGGTTTTCCCGTCGCTGTAGACGTGCAGGTTATCGCTGCCTTGAACGATTGTGACCACCTTGTTCGGGGCTTTGAATCTGGTGGAGATCGTGCTGGACCGCTTCTGTTGCTGTCCGCCCACTTGACGGGTTTCCGTGATTGTCGTCTGCGCCTGATAGCTCTTCGCGTTCTTGTAGGCGGCTGCCACCCTGTTCAGAATGGTCTGCACATCCTGCGCGTAGCCCGGCGCGCCTGCAAGCAGCATCACCCCCGCTAGCAGGCTCACAAAAAAGCTTGTTCTCATGGGGACGTTACTCCTTCCGGTTGCTGCTATCGTAGTATACGCATTTTGGCGCCGAAATGTCAAACCTCCTATCGCACGTTGACCGGTCGTCGTCCACCACTACCGGGGCGCTGTAGCGGCGGATCAATGGGCACGACCACCCGTATCCCATCCGATACGCCCACCGGACTCACCAGCCCAGCGCCGTTCACTGCACGCACCGAGACGAAGTAGGTTTGTCCCACACTCAGCGTGAGGTTGAAGGTCGCTTCGGTGCGGGAACCAACGCTCGTCCAGCCCATCACATCGGCGGTGCCAGGCGCGGTGCCGACCGCGACACTGTAGGCGAAGATACCCGTCTCCAAATCCCGGCTCCACCAGCGCGCGTGGAGGGTGGTGGTGCTGGTCTGTGTGGCTCCGTCGTCCCACACCTGTGGCGTTTCGGGCGGGGTCGTGTCGGGCTGGAGGGTGCCGAGGTAGAAGTCCACGCCCGGTGTATCAGCACCTGCGACCACCTCCACCCACTCGAACTCCTTGCTGGTACCGAAAACGGTGGCTTTCACCCGATAGTATCCCGGAGGCAGGTTGGGGATGCGCCACAGTCCGAAGTGCTGCGCGGTGGTCACCTTTCGCGCAGAGCCTACCATCGCGCGCGCCTCGATCTGGGCGCCCTGCACGGGCGTTCCGTTGTAGTATACCTGACCGGATAAACAGCCAACGGTGGCATTGCGGGAGTTGAGTCCCAGAAGGGTTTTACGCACGTTGATGCGCCCGAACCCATAACGTGGGTCCCAGCCTCCATCTCCGCGCATCTGGGTGTTGTCCGCTCCTCGCTGGATGGCTCTCCAGATGGCAAGATTGCCTCCTGGTGTGTCCACCGTGAGTCGTCTGTACTCTGCATACAGTGCAGCAAGCCCGGAGACATGCGGACACGCCATCGATGTGCCGATCTGGTAGCCGTACATGTAGAACTCCTCCCCGAAGGCATCGGTCAGGGTGACCGGGTAAGTGGGCGCCGTGGAGTAGATGAAGACAAACTCGGGCCAGAGAATCCCGTCGTCATCCAACACGAACACCACGCTGCCTCCGGGGGCACTGACGCCAATGTAATCGCCCGTGCCGGCATACAGGGCGCTGGGAAAATCATCTGCGATGCCGGTTGGCGAAACCGCCAACACTTTACTGTGCGCCGCGGGGTAGATGTTGCCGATGTTGCCTCCACCCATGCCCGACTCGTTTGCCGCAGCGATTAGCAAGCAGCCTTTGTAGTAGGCGTAGTTCACTGCGTCGGCGAGAATCTGCGGGTAGCTGGTGGTGCCCAGGCTCATGTTGATGACTGGAATGCCAAGGTCCGCACAGTAGATAATCGCCTCCACCAGGTCGGCGTCCTCACCTTCGCCCGCCGCGGTGATAATCTTGATGGGCACAATCTGGGCGTTGTACGCGACACCAAACACCCCTTCGCCGTTGTTAGCTGCGGCAGCAGCGATACCCGCGACGTGCGTGCCGTGTCCGTTTTCATCGGTAAAATCGTCGTCGTACACGCCGCTGAAAATACTGCACCCCAGCGTCCAGTCGATCTGCCCACCGTAACGGGAGTCGGTGCTAGTGCCGCCGGCGTTCATGAAGTCGGGGTGCCACGGGTCGATGCCGCTATCGATGACTGCAATGCGGATGGCGTCACGCGGTTTGGTGGCAGCCGTGTAATACCGGTTCGGATAGATCTGCCAGCCCTCGAACGCCTCGATAATCAGCATGTCCCAGAGGTAGGGCCACGGAATGCCTGAAAGCGAGTGCTCGTAGTCGTACTCGTGGAAACGAGGATCGTTTGGCTCAGGGATGAGAGGACGTACAATATAGTTTGGCTCGGCATACAGCACATTCGGATGCCTTTTCAGCAATTCCACCGCTTGCGTGACCGACACCCCCTGTGGGAGACGCACCACTGCCCAACCGATCCGCTCGATGGTACGCTCCACACGCGCCCCTGCCAGCTCCGGTATCTGCGCCAGCACGGGATGCAGCGCCGCGACCAGCACCGACGAGGAGACAGCCGGTTCAAGTCGATTCGGGAACGTCTGAAGTACCTGTGGTCGCAGCTTCACCAGCACCTGTCCATCCCTGTACTCCGGAGGTGCCAGGTTTTTGTCCTGCGCAGGGACAGGAGTGACGGGCACGTTCAGCGGAGCGGAATGCACACTCAGTGCTGTTGAGAAGACCAGTAACCAGAGATACCATTTCAGCCGAGGACGCATTCGCGTGCCACCTCCTGCGAATTCTATCAGGACTATCATAGTGCCTGAGGATGGCAATGTCAATAGCGCAGGCAAAAACCTGCCAATTCAACCAGCCCTGCTATTGCATTTGCAGAGCGATTTGCTGGATGAGTGGATACGGGGCGCTGGTTTTGAACGCGGAGGTCTCGAAGTGCGTGCGCGACGCCACGTAGCCCTCCTGACGGAGACGCTGAACGAGGGCATCCACGGGAGGAAGACGGCTCAGGTGTGTGCGTTTGCCAAGGTCGGGGGCGGCATAATAACCGGCGGGCGAGTCGGTCTCGTCGGTCATCAGACGCAACAGACGAAGCACTGCCTGATGTCCTGCCTTGCGCGCCTCCATGCTCATCAGGTGCAGGAACTCGGCGTCGAACAGACTGCCCGTCCAAAGCGGTCCCGCCCACTGTACGTCCTCGCTGCCGCACACCCGACAGCATCCTACGGTCACGTGCAGGGGAAGTGTGGTGTGAGTAAAACATCCCATGCACTTGACGAGCCAGCCGATATGCTGAGAAGGGAAGTCCGCCAGGCCGTAACGCAGGCGCACCGCCAGTCGCATCGCGTAGCCTTCGTCCAGCACGAACAGTGGCTGATAGTACAGCCCACGCTCGCCGGCGCTCTGCTGCATCGCACCAATGAGAACTCTTGCACCGATTTCGTCGCCGCATTCCCATGGTCGGGTGACGGCGCCATAGTGCCGAATTGCCGGTTCGCGCAGTTTGCCGCACAGAGCCGCCATGTCGGTTGCAGTGAGATATAGCACGCCGTCCCAGCGCGGCACCAGCGACGCTGCGTGCCAGTAAACGGACGGACTGCCGAAGGCGTCCATGTCCACCCAGTCGAACCGCTCATCGCGGATGCGGAGGGCATAGCACAGCCGGTGAACCTGCTCGCAGGTCACGTCTACCTGCACATCGTCGGGGATGGCGTTAATCTCGATGTTGCGGCGGATGGTTTCCACAGCGGCGGGATTGCCATCGTTCAGCACAATGCGCTCGACGGGCGCTTCCAGCGCGTAGCGGATGCCGCGTGTACCCACACCCGCCATCAGGTCAATGACGCGAAGCCAGCGCTCCTGCAAATCCGCCTCGGCGCGCAGAGCAATCACACCGAAGTCGCGTGCCAGTCGCGCCCGCGGGTTGAAGAAAAGCGTTTCCGGTACAATAAAGCGTGCCAGCCCTTCCTGCAGTTCTGGATGCGACCCGTCGGTCATGCCAGAAACTCCGCGCAAACAGAGTTCGCCACGGGAAGTCCTTTGGTGGTGATGCGCCAGCGATCGCGTGTAACCTCCAGCAGACGCAAACGTCTCAGACGGTTGAGCTGGTGAGCGTATCGCTGTGGCAGGTTGACGCCGTAGCGTTGCTCGACTGCCTTCACGTCCACCCCATCGCGCAGGCGAAGCATCAGCATGAGCGTCTCACCCAGCGACGCTGTTGCGTCGAGGCGTTCCTCTTCCTGCACCAGCGGTGCGCCGCTGTGTACCGCCTGAACGAATCGGCGCGGGTTGCGGATAGCCTTCCAGCGCACGCCCCTTCGGTAAGAAACCGCGCCCGGACCGAAACCCAGATACTGCTCGTTGCGCCAGTAGACCATGTTGTGCTGACAGCGATGACCTCTCCTCGCGAAGTTCGAGATTTCATAGTGCTCGTAGCCTGCGCGGGTCAGCGCGCGAATGGTATACAGGTACATCTTCAGGTCGGTGTCCTCGTCTGGCAGGTTCAGCAATCCACGCTGGTTCAGACGAAAGAAGGGGGTGTTTGGCTCGACGGTGAGTGCGTAGCAGGAGATGTGTTCGGGTTGCAGACTGACGGCTGTGCGCAGAGTATGTTGCCACTGTCGCAACGAGTGGTCGGGCAGTGCGAACATCAGGTCCAGGTTGATGTTCCCGAACCCTGCCTGACGCGCGGCGTCGTACGACCGAAAAGCTTCATTGGCGGTGTGAACACGCCCAAGCGCCACAAGCAACCGGTCGTCGAAGGATTGCACCCCCATGCTCAAGCGGTTGAAACCCGCCTGCCGGAACAGTGCGTAGCGCGCTCTGTCTGCCGATCCAGGGTTCACCTCGATGCTGATTTCCGCGTCCGGCAGCACCTGAAAACGCTCGCGGATTGTTTCCAGAATGCGCACGATGAGCTCGGGAGCAGGGAAGGAGGGAGTGCCGCCGCCGAAGAAGATGGTTGGCACGACGACATCGGCTTCCTCGGTGCGCTCAATGGACAGCCGGATTGCCTCCAGCGTGTCGCGCACGATAGCCCCGCGCCATGCGTAGGTATTGAAATCACAGTAGGCACAGCGCTTCGCGCAGAAGGGTATATGAACGTATACGGAAACCCGCTCGGGAGTCATCATGGTGCTTTCTACAAAGGGATTATATCACAGAAACGGCAGGGGGCGTTGTCGCCCCCGGAGTGCTGACGGTGGTCCCTTCGGCAGGGCGTCAGGGTTGAGCATTGTGACACTCAGGGCAAACACCAATCCACTCGACGCGGTGCGCGTGCACGCGATAACCAGTCAGATTCTGGACACGTTCCGAGGCAATGTGGTCGATGACGTCGGGTACGTCTGCCACACGACCACACCTCTCGCAGACGATGTGCTGGTGCTGACCCGGCTTGCCGTCAAAACGACTCTTTCGGGAACCCACGTCCAGCTGCACCACCAAGCCCTCTTCCTGAAGCCGTCCCAGCACTCGGTACACCGTTCCCAGGCTGATGTTAGGCAGGACTTTACGCGCCTGCTCGTACACCCAATCCGCCGTTGGGTGGGTGTCGGTATTACGCAGAATATCCAGCACGACCTGTCGTTGCTTTGTGTTGCGCATCGAGCTCTATTCACCCCGGAAAGCAGGAATAGTATTCGTTCCTATTTTCACATGTCATCATACCGCTTTCGGGCGATAATGTCAAGAGCGCTGACTTCCATGACCGTCGCCCGATAGCAGAGATTTGGGAACCGGGCTGAGGAATGCCCACAAGAGGATTTGCTGAAGGCATGTTCTAACTGTTGTAGCATGAGACGAACATGGTGGATCTCGTTGTGCGCCACAGTGCTGATGCTCGTGGCGCATGGTGTTGTCTGGGCACAGCTTCCTGTGCCCTCACAGAGGCCCATTATCGGAGCCCGAATGCCGGCGCTGAGCCCAGACGGCAAGCGGCTGGCGTTCGTCTACCGAGGAGACGTATGGATTGCCTCCGCAACAGGCGGGCAGGCGACCCCGTTAACGCGCCACGTGGAGATGGATGCCTTTCCACTCTTTTCGCCGGACGGACGATGGATTGCTTTTTCCAGCCTGCGCAACGGAAACTGGGACATCTTTGTGGTTCCCGCAGATGGAGGGGAGGTGCGACAGCTTACTTACCATGCGAACAGCGAGATTGCGACTGGCTGGAGCCCCGATGGCAAGTACCTACTGTTCTCGTCGGTGAGAGACAGCACCAACAACACCCTTTACGCGCTGGACGTGCGCACTCTGCGTTTCAGGAAGCTGACCGAAGATTACGCCTCCATCAACTATGCATCCTTCTCACCTGACGGCAAGATGGTGGTGTATGGACGATACGGCTTCCACTGGACACGCCCACGCTATGTGGGGTCTGCAGCCGCTCAGATATGGCTGTTAGAGGTGGACACCGACAAGAGACGACCCCTCACAAACGACAACCGTCAGCATCTCTGGACCAAGTTCCTGCCCGATGGCAAAAGCCTGCTGACGGTCACGATTGGAGAGGAAACGCCGTCCAGCAGTAAGCTGGGCGCCCCGCCGCAGAAAATCGTGGACAACCCCGGCCGCACACCGAACCTGTGGGTCTATGACCTCGGAGGTCGCGGCAGGCAGATCACCTTCTTTGTGGGGGGCTCCGTGCGCTTTCCCACAGTGGCACTGCGCAGCGGCGACATCGCCCTCGAATATGAGCATGACCTGTGGCTTCTGCCTGCAGGGTCGCGCAACCCGCAAAAGATTGTGCTGTATGCCACCGAGGATGAGAAGCAAAACTCTCGCCGCCGCGAGGTGCTGACATCCGGCGTGACGGAAGCAGAGCCGTCTCCCGACGGCAAGACCTTTGCGTTCGGTTTGCGCGGCGACATCTGGACGGTGCTCATCGACAAACCCAAGGGCGTTGCCGCGCGCAGCGCCGAGATTGCACGCCGCCTGACGGACTGGGTAGGGGATGACTCGGACTTCGTGTGGTCGGCGGACGGCAAGAAGCTGTACTTTACCTCCGACCGCGAGTTCAACACCCGCCTCTACGAGCTGGACGTTGAGACCCTGCAGGTGAAGCCACTCTGGAACCGCACCGAAGACGTCACTTCGCCCCGACTATCGCCCGACGGCAAACTACTGGGCTTCTGGGTCTCCGGCGCGGAGGGCGGATTGTACGTGCTCACGCTGGAGACCGGGGAGATCAAGCGGCTGGCGAAGGTGCCGGGCACACACTGGTATGGTCTGGGTGGCGGGCAGTTTGCCTGGTCACCTGATATGCGCTGGCTCGCCTTCACCTACCGCGGCGAGGACCTTGCGTGGAATATCTGGATCATGCCGGCGGCAGGCGGTGAGGCGATCAACGTCACGCGGTTGAACGCCTATCATAGCCAGCCAGCATGGTCGCCCGATGGCAAGTACCTGTTTTTCCAGAGTGACCGCGATGGAAACGGCTTGTATGTGCTGCCGCTTCAGCAGGAGCCAGCCCGTGTTGTAGACACAGACCTGAAGTTTGAAAAGCCCAAGGATAAAGTGCTGGTGGAAATCGACTTTCAGGACATCCAGCGGCGCATCCGAAAACTGGTTAACCAGAACCCGCAGGCAGACCTCACCTTAACCAGTGAAGGGCTTATCCTCTTCGTGTCCGAGGGCGACGTATGGTCGGTGTCCTACGACGGCAAGGAGACGAAGCGGCTGACAACGGGTGGCGGTATTTCCAGCCTGCGCGTGTCACAGGATGGGAAGAAGGTGTTTTTCATCCGTGGCGGTGAGCTGTGGACGATGCGGCTCGAGGGCAACAATCCGCAGGAGAAGGTCACTTTCACCGCGGACTGGGAGCGAGACGTGCGGGCGGAGCGGCGTGCGGCATTCACCCAGTTCTGGCGCAGCTATCACCGCGGTTTCTACGACTCCAACTTCCATGGCAGGGATTGGGAAGCGATACGCAAGCGCTATGAGCCTCTGCTGGACGCCGTGGAGACGCGCGAGGAGTTCGCCACCCTGCTCAGCATGATGGTGGGCGAGCTGGAAGCGTCACACGCAGAGGTTTCGCCTGCGCCGGGCGGCAATCCCGGTCCTGTCACACCGCATCTGGGGTTCAATTTCGATTACAGCTACGAAGGTCCCGGCATCAGGGTGGGGAAGGTGCCACAGGGCGCGCCCGGCTCGTATCCTCAGACACGAATCCGTGAGGGCGAATACGTGCTGGCAATCAATGGGCAGGACGTGACGCTGGATGAGAACCTGTGGCGGCTCATCAACGATAAACAGGGGCGTGAATTCGAGTTCCTGGTGAACTCCAAGCCGAGTAAGGACGGCGCGCGGGTGGTGAAGTACCGCGTGATGAGCTCGGGCGAATGGAGCGACCTGAACTATCGCAACCGCATCGAGCGGCTGCGCAAGTACACCGACGAGAAAAGCAACGGCAAGATCGGCTACGTGCATATCTCGGGAATGGGCTTCGGCAATCAGGTGCAGTTCGAGCGCGAGGTGTACGAGCAGGTAGTCGGTAAGCAGGCGATGATTATCGACGTGCGCTTCAACGGCGGAGGCAACATCTCCGACACGCTGGTTGACTGGCTTGAGCGCAAACCGCACGGCTTCTACCGACCGCGGGATGGGGCAATCGAGCCCGCTCCCAGCCGCGCATGGGACAAGCCCATCATTGTGCTGATGAACGAGCACAGCTACTCCAATGCCGAGATGTTTCCTTACGCCATGCGCGCTAAGGGCCTGGCAAAGCTGGTGGGTATGCCGACGCCGGGATACGTCATCTGGACGTGGGGGCTGCAGCTGGTGGACGGCACAGGGGCGCGAATGCCCCAGAGCGGAGTGTACCGGCTGGACGGCAGCCCGATGGAGAACCTCGGCGAGAAACCCGACGTGCAGGTCTGGATGACCCCGGACGAGTGGCTGCAGGAGCGCGACCCGCAGCTTGACCGTGCCATTGAGATGCTCATGCGGTGAGAGTAGGCTGGCAAGGCAGGAGGATAATACCTCCTGCCTTTCAAATCACTTCCGGAAGGGTCTGTTTGAGGGCTCTGAACAGCTCCCCGGCAAACTGCCTGATCGTCTCCACGTCCTGATTCACGTCTCCAGACGAAGGCACGATGAACCGGAAGAAGAAGGTTTGCTGTCGTTCCATCCCGATGATACGCGCCGTGAACGTGGACACTCGCGCGATGCCCATCGAGCCTGTCGTGCCGAAAGGCGTCCGATACCAGTAGATGACCGTCGCTTTCTTGCCCTCGTTGTTCACCTGGAACATACGCGCGTCGACGGCATGTTCTACGCCCGGCACGGTGAACTCAATCTTCGCGTTGTCCTCCAGTCGCCAGCCCTGACTGGGGAAGCAGGTGTGAGGGTTGTGGAATGTTTCTGAGTGAGTGCCAGCCAGCAACACAAAATCCAGCTGGTCGCCTTTTTCATTGAAGTAGTGACGAGATACGATCGCGTCGGGCTTTAAGACCTGAAACACCACCGCGCCCATATCGTAGCGCTGCCCCGTCCAGTTGCCCAGCTGGAAGGGTATCAGGGAGTCGTCGATATCACGGAGCACCTTGCCGCGAAGCGGCTGCAAAACGAGAACCAGTGCCGCCGTTACCGTGCTCAGCACTAGCAGTAACAGCAGGTTCCGCCGCAGAGCGGAGATGTTCACCTGAGATTCCGCAGGAGCTACCGTTGCCATCCTAACCACCTTCCCAGTTGAAAGAGTACAGCAAACGCCACCACCAGCACCAGATAGCCGCTCCAGTCGTGGAAAGTGTAGCCAGCCTGCTCGCCGTACTTGGTGCCGACGATGCCTATCAGCGCGATGCGCAAGCCGTTAATGACCAGAGCAAGCGGAAGAGCCAGCAGCACCAGCAGCGCCTGGCGCCAGAGTGCTACACCAATATAATACGCAAAGAAAAAGGCGAAGGTCGCCATCGATACCAGCATCTTGAAGCCACTGCAGGGCACACCCACATCGAGGTCGAACCCGCCGGGGATGAGTATCACGTTGCCGATGCGTCGCGTCTCATAGCCGATAGTTTTCAGAATGCCGTTAGCGATAATGGTGGACCATTCCTGAGCCGGCTGAGATATTTCGTCAAAAATAGTAGCCGGAACGGGCATCATGAACCCGAGGAAGAGGATAGGGAACCAGACGAGGCGCGCGTGTCTCCATCCCGCCAGCAAACCCACGATGCCGTACACCAGGATGATGAACGATATCGAGGCGATGGTGGACGACTGCGTCAGATGCCCCAGCACACGGAGCGCCAGCGCCAGAGCGACAACGGGAATCCCCCACATGCTGGGGCGGATGGCGGTCTGTCGAATCTCCTCCCGTCGCATCCACACCATGTATAGCGCCAGGAACGGCACCAGTACCCCGTGTGAGTAGTATCCGTCTCGTAAGAACCAGTAGTACTTCCAGTAGGCGAACACATTCAGGTAGGCGACGCATATCGCCGCCAGGGTAAGAGTACTCACCCACGTCAAAGGATTCTTCAGGATGCGCGATACTGGAACGCCGAACATGCGCTCGGCACGTGCCTGACTCATGGTGTTCTCACCGCTCCTTTCTGGCCAAACGTCCACCGCCGATTGGCAAAAAAGTTCCAGAAGACCACAATACCGGTTGCGAGCACTTTTGCCCCGTTGAACACCCACTTCGGGTGCGGGTCCTGGTGGTCAAACATCAGGATGAGGCTTACAATGCTGTAGTTCAGCATCGCGCCCACCACGTTAACCGTGACGAAGCCAAGAAACTCCTTGTGCACGGCTTTGCGCTTTCGGTCGCGGAAAGTCCAGCGGCTATTCCATGTGTAGCCGTTCACCACCGCGACGCAGAAGCCCATCACGCTTGCCAGCGCTGCTGGGCGAACGTGCAGGACGTAATACGCGATATTCGCCACCGTGAAGTCGATCAGCGTGCTGCTCGCGCCCACGATGCAGAACTTGATAAATTGCCGTATGCCCTTGCGTTGCAGCTGCCCTACCAGCCAGTTGCTTACTGAAATACCGTCCATCCAATACCTCTCAGTGCAGAATCGCCCAGACAGCGACGCCTACCCACATCAATATTGTGGCTTGAATCCAGCGATCTTCCAGCAATACCTGTTCTGGCGCTCCTCCCAATTCCTTGCGATGCACCAGATACAGGTACCGGAACACCCCATACATCACCATGGGTATAGTGTACTTCAATCCCTCATGCTGTTGCGCGGTCGCGCTCTGAATCGTGTACAGAGCGTAGGTGATGATGGTCGCCGAGGCAACAATGGAGATAAACTGGTCGAGCAGACCAACGCTGTATTCACCCAGCGTGGCACGGTGGTTGGACGCCTCCTCACCCAGCATCACCAGCTCATGTCTCCGCTTACAAAAGCCGAGAAATAGCGAGAGCAGAGTGGTACACGCCAGCAACCATCCGGATATGCTGACATCAATAGCCACCGCTCCCGCCAGCGCACGCAGCACGAACCCGAGGGCAATCAGGAAAACGTCCAGAATGACGATATACTTGCCGCCAAGTGAGTAGCTTAGCGAAAGCACCATGTACAGAACTGCCAGCGCTCCGAAAGCCGGACCTATCCAGAACGCCATCGTCAGTCCAGCCATCAGGGCTACTGCCAGAAACCACATGGCGACGCCGACAGGCAGTTTGCCGGAAGCAATCGGGCGCAGCCGCTTGCGCGGGTGCAGCCGATCGTGCTCGACATCTCGCAGGTCATTATAGATGTACAGCGCCCCCGAGATGAGGCAGAAACTGACGAACGCCAGCACATTCAACCAGACCCTCGCGCTGTCTCCGAGCTTATCGGCGAAGAGCAGACCTGCAAACAGCAGAAGGTTCTTTGTCCACTGGCGTGGTCGCATTGCCACCACGCCCCACTTTATCCATTCGATCGGAGTAGACTGTACGGCAGATGTCCCCTCCGATGGCACAGCCTTCATTCGGTCATCTCACCCTGTAGTATTGTCAGCAGGCTCCTTTGCCAGAAATCACCGCAGGAACGGTGAACAGCAGGATTTTCAGGTCGGTCCAGAAACTCATGGTATCGATGTAAATATGGTCAAGCTCAATCCACTCACGAAAACCGATATCACTGCGTCCGCTTATCTGCCACAGACAGGTGAGACCGGGGGTAACGCTCAGACGGCGCTTCTCCCACTCGCCGTAGTTCACCACCTCCGACGGAAGTGGGGGGCGCGGTCCCACGAGGCTCATGTGTCCCTGCAGCACGTGCATCAGCTGTGGTAGTTCATCCAGGCTGTACCGGCGCAGTATCCGCCCCACTCGTGTGATGCGCGGGTCGTTTCGCATCTTGAAAACCGGGCCGTCTTTCACTTCGTTTCGCGTGACGAGCTGATGCTTCATTTGGTCCGCGTTCCGGACCATCGAGCGGAACTTGATAAACCAGAACGGTCTGCCTCCCTTTCCGATCCGTATCTGTCGGAAGAGCACCGGACCTGGCGAGTCCAGCTTGACCGCCAGCGCAATCAGGAGCATCAGCGGAGCGAGTAGCATCAGTGCAACGCTCGCCACCGTAATGTCCAGAAGGCGCTTCGCGAACCGGTAACCCCTGGGCAGTTCTATCTCAGGCACGTGTACCTGCCACTCCGCAATGCTGACGTCCCCCGCCGCCGGGGGCACGATACCCGGCAACGGCGTCTGCGCGTGTGCCATGGCTCGATACTCCCTTCAACCAAAGATAAGCAAACTCAGCAAATGCAAACGAAGGAATCCCCCTTCTTATATTACGCGAGCCGAAGCGAACCGAGTTCAACCTTCTCATCCTCGGGGTAGGGCTCGTGACGTCGGCTGGCGCAACGCCAGCTCTCGGTAGGCGCGACGATAGTAATACACACCCCTGCTGTCCTCCGGACGTACCTTGTTCAATACTGCGCCGATCAGGTTCGCGCCGACCTGCTCCAGACGGGCGTGGAATTCGGTTTCCGCTCCACGCGACGGCTGTCCTGCAGCGTGAACGATGATCACGTTCTTCACGTGAGCAGCGACCAGCGTGCTGTCAGCAAAGATAGCACCAGCTGGCGAGTCAAAGATGACGAAGTCGGCGAGCCGGGTCGTTCGCTCGATGAACTGCTCCATCATCGGCGAGCGCAAAAGCCTCACAGGGTTGTCGCCCGTTGCGCCGGCAGGTATCAGCACCAGCCCCTCGACGGTGGTTGGTACTGCAACGTCCTCGATGGACTTCTCGCCCGCAAGCACGTCCGCCAGCCCCAGGGAGTTATCGACGCCGAAGCGAGTGTGCAATGTCGGCTGTCGCATGTCCGCATCCACCAGCAGAACCCGCGCTCCATCCCTCGCCAGCGTGATGGCAAGGTTCGCCGCAGTGGTGCTTCGTCCGACGTTCGGCTCTGCGCTAGCTATCACCACCGCTGATCCCTGCATCTGACGACTGGCGTACCACAGGTTGGTCGAGAGTATCTGGTAGGAAGCGCCAATCGGCGTGAACCCATCCTGCTTGTCCAGTGCGTTGGGCTTCATCAGCGGTATCACCGCGAAGACCGGCAGTTTCAACAGGCGCTCGGCTTCTTCTGGTGTGCGCACGGATGTATCCAGCTGCCCAAGGAACAGCACCACGCTGCTGGACAATATCAGCGCCAGCAGGAGAGCCAGAGCCACTTTCAGCGCGGTCTGCTTGGGGACCGCCAGCACCACCGGCGGGTCCAGCAGGGTCAACGTCGCCGCTTGAGCACCGCGCTCTTTGGCACGCGCCTCCTCCAGCTTCTGAAGGTAAAGGTTGTACGTCTGCTCTGCGGTACGCGCCGCCAGCTCCAGTCGGGCAACGCCTGCCTCTTTGCGCGGCATATCTGCCAGATCTGCAAGAGCTCGCCGCAGAGGTGAAGCGAACGCCTGTGCCCGTTTCGCTGCCGCCTCCTCAGCCACACGGGCGTTAATGTATGCCTGCAGCGCCGCGTCGCGAATGGGGTTCCGCGAGCGGGTCTGTGAGTTCAGTATCTGTTCACTCTCCGCGCGCATTCGCGCCTCGATCTCGGCGATCTGCGCCTGCAGGGAGACAACCTCCGGGTGGCGTTCCGCCTTTGTCTGCAGCTCCTTCTGCAGCTCCGCCTGGGCGCGCGACAGGTCGATGCGCAACTGCTGAAGCACTGGGTTCGTTGCCATCACACGCTGCATTTCCTCATACTCGTTGCGGGCATAGCGGCTTCTCAGCTCTTCCTCTGCTGCAATACGGCGCGCCCGAGCCTCTTCCATCTCTACCATCGACTGATCGTAGTTTGCCCGATACTGCGCAGCCCGCTGTACGAGAACCTGCGTCTGGTAAGTCAGGTCGCCGCTGATGCGGTTCGCCAGCTTATAGTCTGCCAGCGCCTTACGCTTGGCTTCGAGGTCTGCCCGTGCGTTGGGAAGAAGGTCGTTCTCCAATCGTTCGCGCTCGGCACGGATAAAGCTCTGGTTGAGATCGTTGTAGCGGTCTGTCGCCTTGGCGACGAGCACGCTGAGAGCGATCAGCGCGCCCTGCGGATCCTCGTCGCGCACGCGCACCCGCAGGAATTCGGTGTTCGGGATGGGATCCACGTCGAGCTTGCTTCTGAACCGCAAGAGCTGCTCGGCGGGATCGCCAGGTCCCAGCAACCCGGGACGCAAGACCCGCAGCTCAGTTAGCGTGTTGCTGACCACCGTGTTGCTCCCAACCAGGGCAGCGAGGTTCTGCTGGCGCAGAACGGGGTCGTTGATCAGGGCACGGATCGGGAAGATTTCGGTAGAGGTTTCACCAACCGGTCGTTGTTCGCGCAGCACAGCGACGCCGTCGTACTGCTGGGGGGAGTTCTGCGACCACATCGCTACCCCACCCGCACATAGTACCACCACCAGCGCAATGATGCGCCAGCGCCGTCGCAAAATCATATAGTGACGCCAGAATTCCACTTGCAGATCGCCTCCTTTAATACCTGTAGAATGACCTGTTGAGCAGGATGTTGCGCGTCAACCCGATGGTCGCCACGAAGCTGTAAATCTGGTTCCAGTCGGGTCTCTTCACTTCGGGAACGTATACCGTGTCACCGGGCTGAAGGGCAATGTCCTGACTGGTATCGCCCTTGTCAATCAGCTTGAGCAGGTTCACCACGATGCGCTGAGGCTTATCAGGGGCATCGGGGTTCGCGCGGATGATATATACTTTGCTCAGGGTGCCGCGTTCCTGCTGTCCGCCGGCGCGGTTAATAGCCTCCAGCACGGTGGTGCTGTTCTTCCACGGGTAGAGCCCGGGACGCGCTACCCTGCCGAGCACATAAACACGGTTGACCACATCTTCCGGAATGAAGATAACGTCATCCGGGTTCAGTCGATAGTTCTGGCTGAGGTCGCCCTTGAAAAACAGCTTTTCAAGGTCAAGCGGGATGGTTTCCTCGGTGCCGTCCGGTCGCTTTCGGCGAAGCAGGGCATCCTGAAGGCGCGCGCGGTCCGGGTCAAAGCTGCCTGCCATCGAGATGGCGTGCATCACCGTCTCGCCCTCTTTGAACTCGTACGTGCCCGGGCGCTGCACCATGCCCAGCACCGCCACCCGTGGACGGTTGATCACGCGGATGCTCACGCTGACGTGCGGGTCCTTCAGGTACTGCGCCTCGATGAGCGCCTCGCGGATTTTCTGCGCCAGCTCACCGGTGGTCAGCCCGCGCACAGTGATCGAGCCGATGACTGGCAGGTTGATGGTGCCGTCCTGAGCCACCACAGTCTCCCGACTCAGGTTCGGGTCTTCCACTACCGTGATCTGCAACACGTCGTCGCGCTGAATGCGGTAGGTGTCCTGCGCAAACGCTATCGCGTTGATAGTTATCAGGAGTAACGCTATCCACCAGATTCTCATGTTTCTCTGCTTTCCTCCTTCGTTGGGGAGACTCCCATACGGATGTCCCCCTATCTGTTCGTCCAAGATTCGTGCTTTCGACAGATTAAGGGCTGCTAACCGGCACCAGAACGCCACTGCTTGCGAGAGCGAAAGGCTCGGCGGCGTACTGGTCAAAGCCACTGGTCGCTTCCACTCGCACAAGCACCCGCGAATAGGCAACAGGCGCCACCACCTGCTGAACGTTGTCTATGGTCGAATCGGACACACCGATGGTTGCTCCCGTGCTCTCATCGATCAGGGTCAGTTTCAGATTCGCTAGGGCACGCAGATAGGAGTAACCTGACGATGCCGAGAAGCCAGCGTGCCGGTGCCATACCAGCGTGACCTTGCCGCCCGCTGGCAGACGTGTGCGGAAGGTGGCAATACTGCCGCCGGTGCCTGCCGGGGTGACCGACCCGATAGCGTACTGTCGGTTGATGATGTGTCGCATCGCAGAGCGCAGGTCTACATACCCCCAGCCCCACATGCGGTCCCAGCCAGCATCACCGCGGTCCTCCGCGCTGTTGATCAGAACCGCTTTTAGCAGCAGGGGATCGTGCACCCCAACGTCGTGCAGCAATGCCAGCGCTCCGGTCACGTGCGGTGCCGCGATGCTGGTGCCGCTGGCCGCTGAGAAGCTGCTGCCCGAGCCGGTAGTGGTGGTGATGTTTGCAGCCGGCGTAGTGACGTCCGGTTTCTTCCGCCCAGCAACAGTGGGACCGCGGCTGCTAAAGCCTGCGATGATATCGTCAGTGCGGGTCAACGTGTTGCGGTCATCGGAACCAGCCACCGCAATGCCGTTATAACAGGGCGCGGGGGTATACAACGTCCGCTGGGTGCCGCCGCCGTTTCCCGCCGCGATAGACAGCGGTATCTGATAGGTGTAAATGAACGCGTCGAACGCCTGCGTCAGGATATCGTCATCCACGCTGGTGGCGCCTCCGAAGCTGAAATTGATGCCAGCCAGTCCCACGCCGGTTGGAAGCGGAGCCAGCCGCGCTGCCCAGTCCAGCGCAATGAGCGCGTCCGCTGCGTTCATGCTACCGCCGCCAGTGGTGGTGCGATAGCCTGCTTTCAGTATCATGCCATATCCTGCGAAGGCAGCTACTCCCTTGCGGGAGGTGCTGTTCGCCAGTGCCGCTCCGGATACCTGTGTGCCGTGTCCGTGCAGGTCTGCTGCGCTCATGTAGTCGTCGTTGTACACGGGATTGCCGCTGGCGTCCTTATCCAGTCTGCCGTAAT
Source organism: uncultured bacterium (assembly GCA_937132045.1). Classification (GTDB taxonomy): domain Bacteria; phylum Armatimonadota; class HRBIN16; order HRBIN16; family HRBIN16; genus HRBIN16. The sequence goes on along the minus strand of CAKZNX010000162.1, from coordinate 14,561 downwards.
CATGAAAAGCGCGTATCCCACTACCGATACCCGGCACGGTACGGTTGGGAATAATCCACGTTCGGTTGCGCAGGGCGGTGTGGGTGGAATTCACACCTGTGTCCATGATCGCAACCGCCCAGGTGGGGGCGGTATAGCCCTCGTCCCAGACGGCAGGGGCAAACAGCGTCGGCGTCGAGACGTCCAGAAGCGCTCTCAACACAGGAGGCTGCCAGACGATTGCTACCTCAGGCAGTGACTGCAACTCGCGCACACGTGACGCCGGAACGCTCACCGCGAAGGCGTTCACAAAAGGCACGTGTCCGAGCACGCTACCGCCAAGGCGCGCCATGCGAAGTTTCATGATCCACTGCGACAGCGTCAGGCGATACTGGCTCTCCGCAAACACCGTCTGTCGGTACGCCTTCAGCGTTTCCGCGCTCTGCATCTGCGCGGCGAGATGTGCGCCTGCCAGTGCATCGGGCGCTATCATCGGGTTACTGGCGAGTGCGCGCAACGTCAGGTCGATCTCCTCGAGCCCGCTTCGCAGAAGGGGCTGCCAGCGCTCGGCGCTCTCCGCCATGGGTTGTTCTTTCAAAAAGACCCAGACCACAGATTGCGGAGACGGCAAAGGCTCGGGAAGGCGCGCAACTTGAGCGAAAACCCCGCCCGCCAGATACGCGACCGATGCGATAAGTATGATGACGCTTCGTCGCATAGCCACCCTCTCCCTTCGCCCCCTCATCAGAGGCAGTATATTTTCGCACGTTTCTGCAGTTTTGGCAAGATGGTGTATCTGGTAAAGTTAGCGGTTTTTTCGCCCGTAGCAAAGAGTGAGAGGCAATCCGCCGATAGCGAATTGCCTCTGTCTATGGAAATCTGTGCTCAGACAACCGAGCTGGCGCGCGAGCGGACAATCTCCAGCGCCTCGCGGGCAATGTTCTCGCCAGTCAAACCATATTTGCGCATCAGCGCGTCAGGAGCCCCCGACTCGGCGTATTGCGTCAAGCCTACGTACCGCATCGGAACCGGGTGCAGTCGCGCGACAGCCATCGCCACCTGCGACGCCAGCCCGGTGTGAAGCAGGTGCTCCTCGGCAACAACAATCGCGCCCGTCTCACGAGCTGCCTTTTCCACCGCCTCTTCGTCCAGTGGACGTACCGTGTGCATATCCAGCACGCGCGCCGACACCCCGTCTTGCTCCAGCATTTCGGCAGCGTCCAGCGCCGCAGCCACCATCAGTCCGTTGGCGATGAGGGTCACGTCACGCCCATCTCGCAGCATGATGGCTTTGCCAATCTGGAAATCTGGACAGCCGTTCTCGTACACGATTGGTGCCTTCGGACGACCGACGCGGATATACACTGGTCCGATGTGCTCGGCTGCTGCGCGCACCGCCGCGCGTGTCTGCGCTCCGTCGGCAGGAACCATGACCACGAATCCGGGCAGGGACAGCGCCAGACCGATGTCCTCGTGTCCCATTTGCGATACCCCGTCCTCTCCGATGGAGATTCCGCCGTGCGTGCCCACGATTTTCACATTGTTGTCGCTGTACGCAACCGCCAGCCGCAACTGATCAAACCCCTTGCACATCACGAAACAGGCGAAGCTGGAGGCGAATGCAACCTTGCCTGCCGCAGCCAGTCCAGCCGCGACTCCCACCATGTTTGCTTCGGCGATACCCACGTTGAAGAAGCGACCGGGGAACTCCTGCGCGAAGTATTTGGTCATCGTGGACTTGGACAGGTCTCCGTCCAGCACCACGATGTTCGGGTTCTCACGTCCCAGTTCTGCCAGCGCCTTGCCGTATGCTTCACGGGTAGCTTCACCCAGCGGTCTTGCCATTGTCACTTCCTCCTCTTCCTCAATCAGCGAGTTCCGCCAGCGCCTGTTCCAGTTCCGACTGTGTGGGCGCTTTGCCGTGAAATTCGTTGTTGCCCTCCATGAAAGATACGCCCTTACCCTTGACCGTGTGCGCTACAATGATGGAAGGCTGTTCCCGCGTCTCTCGTGCCCAGTGCAGAGCGTCCAGAATCTGCTTCATATCGTGCCCGTCGATCTCACGCACCGCCCAGCCGAACGCTTCCCACTTCGACACGACCGGCTCGATGCTCATAATCTCACCGATAGCGCCGTCCAGCTGATAGTGGTTGTAGTCCAGTATCGCCGTCAGGTTGCCTGCGTGGAAGTGGGATGCTGCCATCGCCGCCTCCCACACCTGCCCTTCTTCCGACTCGCCATCACCGATCATCACATACACCCGATAGGGCTTGCCGTCGATGCGCGCCGCCAGCGCCATTCCCAAACCGATGCTCAGTCCCTGTCCCAGGCTGCCCGTCGAAGCCTCCACAGCCGGAAGGTCCTTCACCGAGGGATGTCCCTGCATCGGCGTGTCGATCTTGCGCAGCTGCCACAGCCACTCCTCGGGAATGAATCCCGCCTCTGCAAGCACCGCATACAGTGCGGGCACAGCATGTCCTTTACTGAGGATGAAGCGGTCGCGGTCTTCCCAGCGCGGATTCTGGGGGTTGTAGCGCATAACGTTGCCGAAAAAAAGGGCGGTCAGAATATCAATGGCGGAGAGGGAGCCGCCCGGATGTCCACTTCCTGCAATTGCCAGCATCTTCACGATGTGCCGGCGCAGCTTGCGTGCTGTTCTTTCCAGTTGCTTCAGAGAGACGTCCGACGTGACCAATGCACCGACCTCCTGCAGATAGGTTCGAGGGATATTCTATCCCGATAGCGGTCGTGTTGTCAAACCCGACGTTGACAAAGAAGCGCCTTTGCCCGTATAATGCACACGGATAGAGCCTTTGAATCATTATCCCTTTGCTGATTGAGGAGTGCATTGACAGCGACACAGCCACCTTTTCGTTGCGCGCTGTTCGATATAGACGGCACACTGGTCGACACCGTGGACTTGATCGTCCGTGCCTTAGACCATACCTTCCGCAAACATCTGGGAGTGCAGATTTCTCGGGACGAATTGCGTCGCACTATCGGGCTTCCCCTGCACCGGCAGGTGCGTCTGTTTGACCATCTGGTGGGCTTTGTTCCGGACCACCGCGCGATGGAGGCGGACGAAATCGCCTATTACGAGTCGCATCAGCATCTGGAGCGGATCATCCCCGAAGCGGTGCAGGCACTGAAGCACGCCAGGGAAGCCGGGCTTCGCACTGCGCTGGTCACCTCAAAGAACCGGGTGGAGCTGGAAACTTTCCTGCCACGGCTCAACGTGAACGGCTGGGTGGACGTGGTGGTCAGCGCGTCCGATGTGGCTCGTCCCAAACCGGCGCCCGACCCGGTTCTGGTAGCGCTGGAGCGTCTGAATGCATTGCCTGAGGAAGCGGTATTTGTCGGCGACACGGTGTACGACATCCACTGTGCGCGTGAAGCAGGCGTCAGGGTCATCGCGGTCGGTTGGGGAGCGCATCCGACGGAGATGTTGCGCGCGGAAGCACCCGACTGGCTGTTCAGGGAACCCGCTCAACTGCGCGAGTTTTTCCGAAGTATGGCGCGGCGCGCACCGTCTGAGGTGGCAGGTGTCAGCATCCCCACGGCAAGCGAATAGCCGTGAGATAGAGGAGGCTGCTGGACAAAATGCCGCCACGTCGACGACGCACGGCGCCTGAAGGCGCCGCTCCGACCGAATCACCCTCATCCCTGGCCGAGCCTGAAGGGCAGTCGCAGGCGAACGTGCCTGCCGAATCAGGTCAGTCAGAACAGGCGGAACCTTCCGCCGCTGAAACACCACGAAGACGACGCCGAACCACCCGCCGTAAGCAGGCAGAAGAAGCAGGGTCGCCCGCGGAGGGTACGGCGGCGGAATCTCCTGCTGTAGAAGAACCTCCGTCTGTTGCTGTTGCCATGCTGGAACCCGCCGAAACTTCCCCATCCGAGATTCCGGTGCCTGCGGAGATGGCGATTGCCGAATCGCCTCCGGAAGCTGCCGTGGAGGAGGCTCCGAAGACCACACGGCGCCGGCGCAGCAGCACACGCAGGCGGGCGAAAACGGCGGTGACCGGAGCAAGCGTGGTGGTGGCTCCAGAGGAAGCGGCAACACCGACTCCACAGGCTCAGGAACAGCCGTCCGCTGTTGACCTGACCGAGACGCCCGTGCCGGAGGTGGTTCCTGAGGAACCGGAAGCAGTGGTGACGGTACAGGAAGCTGTGACAGCACCACCGAAGCGCCGGAGGCGTGCCCGGCGCACTGCTGAGGAAGGCCCGGTGGAGGAGACCGCGCTAGCAGAGGAGGAACAGCCCGATCAACGCAGGAGGAGGCGCGAAGGGGTTCGTCTTGGTATCCGGCAGGGACATCCCGAAATCATCATCGACGACGAGCCGGTTGCGCCTCTCTTCTTTTTCGGCAACATCGACACAGCCGCTTCCGAGAAGCGTGTGTGCGAGCAAATCCGCCAAGCCGCGTCCGCCGGCGTGCATCTGCACAGCCTCCTGCTGGACCTGCCGGTATCGGTGCCGATGGTATCGCACGGCGTGACCGAAGCCTTGCGCCTCCTGCATCTGGTGCGACAGAACGACCCCAACGGCTACCTGATGTTTCGTGTCGTATTTAGCCCGCCGCCCGACTGGCAGAAGCTCTATCCAGAAGCAATGACCACCTACGCCGATGGCTCTACGGGCGACCCGTCCTTTGCCTCGGAACGCTACTGGCAGGAGGCGGAGGCGGCACTCACCCTGCTGGTTCGCCATCTGGAGGTGTCGGAAGAGGCGCGCAGCATCATCGGCTATCATCTGGACTGCCAGGAGTGGTTCTACGAGTTCCAGCGTGGCTACGACTACAGCCCCGCGGCACAGGAGGCTTTTCGGCAGTGGCTTCGTGCCCGATACAAGAACGACCTCGTAGCGCTGAGGGCATCGTGGCATGATGGCTCCGTCACCTTCACGAGCGCCAGCGTCCCTACCTACCACGCCGTTAGCAACCCGCCGACCGTGCTTTACGAGTATCGCCGGGGACAGCGCTACGTGGACTACCTGCGATTTGCCTCGGACGTGATTGCCCGGCGCATCATCACGCTGTCTCGCACGGTCAAGAGGAACTCTGAGAACCGGCGTCTGGTGGCGGTTTCGTACGGCTACCTGCTGGACTTTCCGGTGCCTCACAGCGGGCACCTCGCGCTTTCGGAGGTGCTTTCGGCACAGAGCATCGACCTGATTTGCGCGCCGGTATCCTACCGCGACCGTCGCCCCACACAGCCCGGCAGTGTTCCCGTGCCAGTTGCCTCGGTGAGGCTGCGCGGCAAGCTGTTCGTGCTGGAGGACGACACCAAACCGCACACCTCCCAGAACACCACGCCAGACGACTACAACCCGCGCTGTAGCGACGCAGAAGCGACGCGCAACGTCCGCCTGCGTAACTGCACCACAGCGCTGACGCACCATGCCGGCATCGCCTGGATGGACCTGTGGGGCGAGGGTTGGGCAGAGGACAACGAGCTCTGGCAGATGGCTCAGCGACTGCGCGAGCTGTATCTACCGCATATCCGGGGCAGGCTGCCTGAAGCGCCCGAGGTGGCTGTGATCGTGGACGAACACAGCCTGACGCGCATCCAATCGCCAACAGCACTGCTCGAACCGCTCGTTCTGCAACAACAGGAAGTGCTGGCGCGAGCAGGTATTCACTACGGCATCTACCTGCAGAGCGACCTGACACGTAAAGCCTTCCCTGAGGCGAAAGTGTACCTGTTCCTGAACCCTATCGAAGTGAGCGGTGACGTGCGCGAGGCGATCCGTGAACGCCTTCATCGCGACGGCAAAGTGCTCGTGTGGCTGTATGCCGTGGCGCTATACGACGAGAACGGCTACACGTCCGACGGACCGCGCGACGTGGCTGGCATCGCGATTAAGGCGCAGCCATGGAACAGCGAGACGGGTTCCATCATCAGCAACGACCGGCATCCCATCACCGAACGCCTGCGCAATAAGCAGATCGGTGTGCGCGAGAGGGTCAATCCGTCTTTCTACGTGCTGGACGAGAAGGTAACGGTGCTGGGCGAATACCTGCAGACGGGACTGCCGTCCATCGCGGTGAAGGACATGGGTAACTGGCGCTCGGTGTTCATCGGAGAGCGACAGTTGACGGTAGACCTCGTGCGCGGGCTATGTCGGTTCGCAGGGGTGCACGTCTGGTCGCAGAGCAGTGATGCGGTTCGTGTGGCTCCCCCGTTCATCGCCGTTCACTCGGTGGGGGATGGGGTGGTGCATCTGCAGTTACCACAGCGTCAGGTTGTGTACGACCTCACGGAAGGTCGCCTTCTGGCTGAGGATGCATCGAATCTGCGCCTGAACATGCGCACGGGACAAACGGGTCTCTATGTGGTGGGCAGCTACGAGCAGCTGACCGCGCTGGGAGTGTCTCTGCCGGAGCGCACCGGAGAGACAATGGCTGAAACTGCTGGCGCCAGCACCATTAGGAAACGCAGACGACGCGGCGGCAAAAAGCACCGCAAGCGTCGGGAGTGATGTGGGCAGGCGGGGAGTTATCTCCCCGCCTGTGGCGTTTCTCAGGGAGCCGGGTCCGGGTATCGTCCGTTCCACCAGCGATTGTCGATGTTCAGCTCATCGGCGCGCATCCACTTCGCGTGTCCGTCAATGAACGCCACGTTTGTGCCTCCCAGGTGTCGGTCAGCTGGCGGGACGCGAACTCCGGGGATACCGCCGGTGGAATAACGGTTCGGTCCTCCGCCAGACCGGCACGGCGGCAGGAAGGGTGGGTCTATGGCGTAACCGTGGTTGCCGAGGCAGTCGAGATTTCTGTAGTCAGGGTCGGTTGGATCGTCGTTGTCGCACAAGCGTGTTCCGGAACCCTGACTGTCGGCTACTGCCAGCGTGCTTGCGGGCACGTCAATCTGCGCCTCCGTCACCGGCACGTTCCAGCAGTTGCCCCTCGAATTTCCGAGATACTGATAGTTGTATCCGTACGCCATGTTGCGCCCGTAGCGCAGCTGCGGAACGGTCGGACAGCGGTATAGCTCCCGATTGCGGATATACGGCTCGAGCTGATTCCACCAGCGGTTTTCACTGCCCGCCACCGCATACATGGGAAACGCCTCGTAGTCCTGCAAGTACAGGCTGATGGCAACTGCCATCTGGCGCACGTTCGACAGACATGCCGATTGTCTCGCCTTCTCCCGTGCCTGTGCGAAGACAGGGAAGAGTATCGCTGCGAGTATCGCGATAATCGCGATCACCACAAGCAGCTCGATAAGGGTAAAGGCACCTTGTGCAGTGCCCGGCTTCTTTCGCATTGCTGACCTCCCGTATTGGACGAGTTTATCCATATTATATAGCATAGTGAAGGAGTTTTCAAGGGCAATTAAAGAAAATTTTATGGTTTTCTAAAATTGATAATGACTCTCAGTTACACTAAGATTTTGCCGTTAGTGTGGTCTGTCTGGACGTCGGAACGTTTCGTGCGGAGGACGCTTCTGTTGCAAGGAGCGATGATAGAAAGGGGCGAGGGAAACTCGCATTGAGGGGCATGGGGTCGGCGCGCCGGTGGCGAGGCCTGGGAAGAAGGTCAGGTCAGACTGTCCACCACCAGCGCGTACAGCACGGCGTTAGCCCAGCCGGATCACCCACTCGTTCTTGCCACGCTTGAGGTTGAAGTTCTGCGTGCGCTTTCCTGCAGCGCCAGAGGCGGTGACCCTGTAGTCGCCCAGAAAGCCGCGCAGGCTTGCCTCGCCGCGGGCGTTTGTACGCACGGTGTCCTTTGTCGACCACTTGCCTTTGATGAGGCTCATCAGGCGGTGATAGGCTGGCTTGGGACTGAGATCGGCACGAACCAGCCCAGCAGGCGCTCCCTGCCACGCGCCGTCCATCAGGTCCCACCAGGTTATCGCTTCCACCGCCGGATGCGAGAAAAGCACCGTGTAGAACTTCGGCACGTAATCCGCCTGCCTTGCCTCGCCATCCGGGGTGGTGGGCCAGGGTCGCGGACGCATGAAGCCGTGCTCACCCGAGATGACAGTGGTCTCGGTGAAGTGCAGTGGCTTACCGAAGCGACTGTAGGTTTCGCATACCTGCCAGGCTCGCTCCAAAGTCCATTCGCCTCCGTGCATGTGCGACTGGATGCCAACAGCGTCGAAGGGTGCTCTTCGGCGGATGAGTTCCTCCACGAGCCTCTCGAAGTCGGCGCTGATGTTGTAATCGTTGTACAGCAGGGTTGCTTTCGGACTTGCCTCTCGTGCCCACCCAATACACTCTGCCACGACCGCGCCTGCGCCGTCACGCTTGATCCAGTTTCCGACGCCGTTATCAAACCGCGCCGAAACGGTAGCTTCGTTCACCACATCCCAGCAGTCAATCAGACCTTTGAACTGCGAGACGATCTCTCTGACGCGGTCACGAAGAAGTGGCTTCGCTTCGTCGGGAGAACTCGGCGCCCAACGCGGGTAGACCTCATGCCAGACCAGCGGATGTCCCTTTGTGGTGATGTTACGTTCCTTGCACCACCGGGCAATGCGTTCCTGCAGCTCCCGCGCAGCTTGTGTGCGTCCGCGTTCCGGTTCATACGCGCCCCAGTAGAAACCGAGCGTCGCGAAGTTCCACAGCGAGGAAAACAGCTCGTGGTACTTTCGTTGCTGTTCCCCCTCATACGAGAAAAGGCCGAAAATGTTACAGCCGAACAAAAAGGCGTGGCGTGTCTGCTCCACGTCCACCTGAACGCCAGCGAGCGGTCTGCCCTGTCGGTTGACCACCTTCACCGTGACGTCCGCCTTACGGATTTTCTCGATTCGGCTGTCGGCTGTGGACAAAATCTCCTGAGCGTTCATCACTGCCTCCTCACGACGAGATTACTTGCCAGACACGTGTCACCACCAAAGCCTTCGCCAGAGGATCGCTATGTTCCTGCCTCAGCCCGCGCCATAGCAGCCGTAAGAGGGTGAAGGAAAAAGGACCATACCTTACCCCCCGACCCCCTTCTCGACGCGGGAAGGGGGAGTTCGAAACCTCTCCCCGCTTCGGGGAGAGGGGGGGGAGAGGAGTGTCAAACGGCTTTTTACAACGGTTCTGGTCGTCGGCTCCACGATGGCGACGGGTCTTCACACAGCCTCGCAGGCGTATTGACACGGACATTGCCGCGGTGTTTAAATGTAGCTATCCCTAGAAGGGAGGTGAGCAAGCTTGGTTCGCAGACTTCTTTTCTGGTCTCTGTTGCCTCTGCTGGTGTCTGCAATGTCCGCACTCGCGCAACAGCACCAGGTGCCGGTGCTGGCGGTCGCGGACTTCACCGGAGATAACCCATCGCTGTGTCAGGCGGTCACGGAAACCGTTTTGACCGACCTTGCCAAATCGCGCAGGCTCACGTTGGTGGAACGGGCGCAGCTGCGTCAGGCGGTAAGCGAACTGCGCCTGCAAAGGTCGGGCTTGACCGAGGCGAGTGAGATGGCGCGGGCGGGACGGGTCATCGGTGCCACGCATGTCGTGGTGGGAAGCGTGAGTGTGAACGAGGGCAGAATGATCCTTAACGCCCGGGTGCTCGACGTGCGCACCGGCGCGCTATTCGCGGGAGCAGCGGAAAACACCGAAGGGTGGAGCGACGAGCTGTTTGCGCTCGCGCACGATCTGGCAAACCGTCTGCATCATCGCCTTACGGGAGAACCTCTACCGGGCTTCGCAGAACCAGCACCGGCACGTTCAGAGCCGACAGCCATCGTCGTTGTCGACACCCGAGCGCCCTCACCACATCCTGCTCCCGACTGGACAAACCTGCCCGAAAGCGCCGCCATCGCCAGCGTGCTGGGCAAAGGGTGGATGCGGCTATTTGCCGATGGCTCTTTCCGCCCTTACGAGACCGTGAGCGAGCGCTACTTTTACGAGACCGTGCGCCGATTCGCCCGGAGATATTCCCTTCACGATGCGCACCTCTTCCCGAAAGACGAAGGAATCAGCGCCGTCAATCGCCTCAAGGCGGTTCGTGTCGCAGAAGCGTTGAGCGGGGCACCATGCAGTTACTTTCTGGAGATACCCGATTGGGCAAGGACGTGGCTGTCGGCGGGGGCACACAAACCCCTCAGTCGCGCGCAATTTGCCGAGCTCCTCTGCCTGCTGGAGGCGCAGGTGCAACGCGCGATAACACCCGCAACCTCCGAGCCGTCTGTATCTGCGGCAGGTCACAGATGAAGCGGTATTGCAACGCCAAAGGAGCGTGCCGTCATGGTGAGATTATGGTTGCTCGCGTACCTGCTGTGCGCGGGAGTTGCGGTCGCCTCCGGTGAGGTCATCGCGGTCGCTGATTTCGTCGGCAAACCGGTGGAAATCGGTCAGGAAATCGCCGAGACACTGGGAACTGACCTCGCCAAGTCCGACCGGATCACACTGGTGGAGCGCGCCCAGCTGGGACAGGCACTGCGGGAGCTGCGTTTGCAGAGCACCGGTCTAACAGAGCCCTCGCAGGTGAAACGGGTGGGCAAACTGGTTGGTGCGGACGCCATCATCGTGGGCAGTTACTACGTCCGTGGCAACCAGATTGTGGTCAATGCGCGGATGGTGGACGTGCGCACCGGCAAGGTGATGAGCGGACGCGCCGAGAACGTGCAGGGCAAATTGACCGACCTCTACCACCTGCTTGGCGACCTGGCGAACCGCCTTCACCTGCGGTTGACCGGCATGGAGCTGGCTTCTCTCGAGCCTGGGCAGAGCCGACCGAGTGTCGCACAGCTGAAGTTGACAGATGTGGAAGACGAAGTTGAGATCCTTTATGTGGTTCAGCAGGGCTGGATGCTGGGCACGCCGGACGGATACTTCCTGCCCGACAAGCCGGTCAGTGCGGGAGATTTCGCAAGGGTGCTGGCGCGGTTTGCTTCCGCACGCAAGTGGGAAGGTGTCGCCGAGTTCGATTCCACCCGAAGCGGTGACCTGATCACCAGCCTTAGGGCGGTGGTCGCTTTGACCCGTCTCTGTCTGCCTCGCGAACGCTTTGAACAACAGCCTTATGCGGAGGGTGCACTGGCGCTTCTGCCCGCGTGGGCGCGACCATACGTGTACCAGGCGCTACAACAGGGTTACATCCGGAACATCGCAGAAGCCTCTCGACACCACATTCTGACTCGCCGACAGCTGGCGTCGCTACTGGCGCGAATGATGCCGCCGCCGCCAACAATGCAGGTAGTATCCGCCGATCTCACCGCCGCTCCTCGGGCACCAGGTGTCTGGACGGGTCTCGTCATCGATACGCGCGGACTGAAGATGCGCCCATGCATGAGCCCAGTGCTGGCAGACTCTAGCGGGAGGCAGTTGTATCCCGACGCCAAAAGCGTTCCTCCGCTGGACTACATTCAGGAGTATGGGATTGCGGATTTCGTGCGTTTAGAAGCAGACAGCAAACGAGCAGGCGACAACCCGGTGTATGTGCGTGCCGTTAAGGTAACAGGGCGCGCTCGTGACACGGTGGTCATCAGCACTGGTGATGCCGAGCGCATCCTGCAGGCAGATAGCCAGTCGGGGTTCTTGAAGCGGTGGCGTGTGGTGTTTCTGGTTGACTGAGATGCGCTCTTGCGTTGCCATACTGTTTCTGCTGTTGCTTGGAGGCGCCGCGAACGGTGCGCAGCCCGATGTGGAGGTTGTCGCCAGCGGAATGGCTGCTATCGGTAGCGACCGCGCAGCGTGCATCGAGCAGGCGGTGCTGGACGCCAAACGCAACGCTGTGGAGCAGGCTGTGGGCGTACTGGTGGACGCAGAGGCGCTGGCGCAGGACTACGAGGTGGTGTGGGAGAGCATTCGCACGCGCAGTCACGGCTACATCAAGCGCTGGGAGATGCTGGGCGAGCCGGAGTGGGACACCCGCAGCGGGCTGTTGAAGGTGCGCATCCGCGCAGTGGTGGGCACAACGGAGGCAGTGAAAGACCTGTGGCAGATACCGGAGGTGTACAACGCGCTGGAGCGTCCGAGGGTGCAGGTCAGGTTGATTTCCGCCGAGACCCGGCAAACAGAGCCACATGCCACGTCTGCGCTCGTACACGCCCTGCGCGTACGAGGGTTCGAAGTCGTCGAAGGCACGACGACGCCTCCCGAAGTGTTGGTGTTGGGCACTGTGCGCACAGAAGCGGTCATCCGTCTTGGCGATCGAAGCGCTCCCTACAGGCTGGGGGAGGTAGTGGGAACCTGCAAGGCGTTTGCCGAGGTGCGCGTGGTCTGGGCGGATAGCGGAGCCACCATCGTTCCGCCCTTTCGGTGTGAGGCGGCAGGGATCAGCTTCAATTCAAACGAGGAAGCGGAACGCGAGGCGCTGAGGAATCTGGGCACCGACCTGGTGGATGAGGGCAAAGGCGCGCTCGCTCAGAAGGTGGTAGGCGCGTGGCTGGCTCAGCTACAAAATGGGTTGCGCGTGCGGTTTGTCCTTCGCAATGCCGACTACCGAACGCTTGCGCAGTTCGCGGACAAATTGCGAGAGATGCGCGGAGTGGTCAGCGTGCAGGGTGAGCGCATGGAGGCAGGCGATGGAGTGCTGGAAGCGGTGGTGAAGGCGACACCAGCCGTGCTGCGCCGTCAGCTGCTGCGCCTTCAGGTGGGCGCGAAACGAGTGGTGATACTTCGGCACTCGCCGAGCGTGGTGCGTCTGGCATTGCGGTAAGTTCAAAGATAACCGGAAGGAGGTCTCTGCAATGAGATACTGGATAGCCGCGCTGTGCGTGATGGTCTGTGCGTCGGCACTGGCGCAATCGCGCCAGCCAGCAAGTCAGATGGTGGGGCTGGTGGAGAAAATCGGAGACAAGGGCAAGATCGACTGGCAATATGGCGTAATATACGCGAAAGGCGTGGGCGCTATCCCCACCAACGAGCCGAATAAGGCAAAGGCATACCTGAAAGCCCGTCGCTACGCCGTGATGACGGCGCTGGAGAATTTGCTGATGGTCACCGACCGTGTTCGTGTCGATGCCACCGCTTTCGCGGAAGACTTCGAGGCGAAAAGTGAGCGCATCCGTACGGAGGTGCGCGGTTTCGTCAAGGGTGCGGAGGTGGTGCACGAGCAGAAAGTGAACCTGAATGGCGCGCCAGCTGTGGAAGTGACCATGGCCGTGAGGCTCTACGGCGAGGATAGCCTCAGTCGTATCCTGATGCCGGAGATTGCGGCGCAGACTCCTCAACCGGCTGCGCAGGTACCGGTGGTGACCCGGTCTGCCACTCCTGCACTGACCGCTCCTGCACCGGCACCGGTAGCATCGAACGTGTACACCAGCGTGATTGTGGATGCGCGCGGATTCGGTATCCGCCCCGCGATGAGCCCCAAACTGCGCCGAACCGATGGCAGCGAGGTATGGGGCACGGTGAACGCCAGCCACGACCTCGTCATCGAACAGGGCATTGTGTCGTATGCCAAAACGCTGGAGGAGGCGAAGGCGAACAGGCGCGCTGGCAGCAACCCGCTGATCCTGCGAGCGGTCGGGTATGCCAGAACGCCCGGACGCTGTGACCCCGTGCTTTCCGACAACGACGTACGCCTGCTGATGGCAGCCAATGAGACGTCGGGCTTCCTGAACGAGTATCGGGTGATTTTCGTGGTGGACTAGCGGTAAGTTTCTCCTCAACCCCTCTCTGGCTCAAGACCGGGGAGGGGCTGTTTTCTCGCCCTCGATCAGAGGAACCTCGCTCCGGCACAGCCAAAGTCAATACGGAATGCGACTGTACAGGGAGGACATCATGTCGAAGTTTCGGGTTGGTTTTATTGGCACAGGGCGCAAACCGGAGCGTCCCAGCGGCATGGGATTCGCGATGGCGTACGCCCATGCGGACGCCTATCGATTGCTGGAGGATTGCGAACTGGTGGCATGTGCGGATATCGTTGAGGCAAACGCACAAGCCTTCGCGGAGGCATACGGAATCTCCGCGATATACACCAGCCACCGACAGATGCTGGACAAGGAACAGCTGGACATCGTGAGCATATGCACCTGGCCGATGACACATGCCGAACTGGTGATTGACTGCGCGGTGGCGGGCGTCAAAGCAATCCACTGTGAAAAGCCGATGGAATACACGTGGGGAGCGTCACGGCTGATGGCTCAGGAGTGCGAGCGTCGTGGCGTTCGTTTGACATTCAATCACCAGCGTCGGTTCGGCAAGCCGTTCCGAATGGCGAAGAAGCTGATGGACGACGGCGTGGTGGGCGATCTGGTGCGCGTGGAGTTCGGCGCCGGTAACCTGTACGACTACGGCTCGCACAACTTCGATATGTGCAACTACTTCAACGACGAGAACCTCGCTGAGTGGGTCATCGCGCAGATCGACTACCGCACCGAAAACCTTGTCTTCGGTACACACAACGAGAATCAGGGGTATGCACTCTGGAAGTACCGCAACGGCGTGTGGGGCGTGGCTTCCACTGGCGCGGGAGCGCGACTGGTTGGAGCGCACCACCGCATTATCGGTAGCGACGGGGTTATAGAGATTGGCTCGATGGAGCCTCACGCGCCTGTCCTGCGCTATCGGAGTTTCGGTGATGCCAGATGGCAGGTGGTGGACTGTGGCAACGAAGGCGTGCACGGTCCGGGCTTCATCGAGCGGGCGATCGCGGACATCGTGGCGGCGCTGCGAGAGGGGCGCGAATCGGAGCTGTGCGCGCG
>CAKZNX010000161.1 GCA_937132045.1 uncultured bacterium | reverse complement strand
CTCGATGCGGTGGTGTTTGAGGTGCTGGGGCTAACGGAAGAGGAGCAGTTGGCGGTCTACCGTGCGGTGGTGGAGCTGGTCAAGACGCGCCTGGTGAAGGCACGGAGCGTGGGATAAGACGGGGATGAACTGTATGACACGCGGCACAACCTGTAGAATGTAAGAGGCGCAGAGCTGCCCATCTCACGCATGAACAGGGAGGGATAGAGATGCCCAAAATCGTGGACAATATCCAGATTAAGCTGCTGGATGAGTTGAAACAGTTCGTTAACGACGCCACAGAGGCGAGGTTCTGCGTGGGCTACCTGAACCTGCGCGGCTGGAACGCGCTGGGCGAGCTTATCCAGAACCTGCCAGCCAGCAAGCGGGACCCTCCCTGCAAGGTGCTCGTGGGCATGGTTCAGCCCGACCTTGCTCTGGATGAGGAGCTGTACCGCGAACCCACCCTGGATCGCGCCCACTATACCGAACAGCTGCAACAGCTGGTGCAGGAGTTTCAGAGGCAGATACTGAGCGGTGTACCCACCCGCAGCGCGCAGTCTTCCATGCGTCGTTTGCGGGAACAGATAGAACAGGGGCGCGTGCGTATTAAACTGTACACTCGCCGCCCCCTGCACGCTAAGTTGTATCTGCTCTCCCGGCATGACCAGATTACCCCGCTGATTGGTTATGTGGGAAGCAGCAATCTCACCCACGCCGGGCTGGCAAACCAGGGCGAGCTGAACGTGGACGTCGTGGAACAGGATGCAGCCCGCAAACTTCTGGACTGGTTCAATGAACGCTGGTGCGACAACAGCGCTATCGATATCAGCGAGGAGCTGGTCAAACTCGTCGACGATTGCTGGGCAAGCGAACGCCTGCAGAAGATAGCTAACCTGCCCTATCTGGTGTTCCTGAAAGTTGCCTACCATCTGTCGGAGGATGCACGGCTCGGCGTGCGGGACTTCAAGGTGCCTCAGGTGTTTCAGGACGTCCTGCTGGATTTTCAGGTTGCGGCGGTGCAACTGGCGGGCAGATTGCTCTATCGGCACGGTGGGGTTCTGCTGGGCGATGTGGTGGGGCTGGGAAAAACACTGATGGCTACTGCGCTGGCGCGACTGTTTCAGGAGTTCGACGACAGCAACACGCTGGTCATTTGTCCGCCCAATCTGCAGCCCATGTGGGAATATCATCTTGATCGATATCATATCACCGGCAAGGTGCTGTCTCTGGGCAGAGTGCAGGATGAGCTCCGAAACATGGTGCGGTACCGTACGTTGATTATCGACGAGAGCCACAACCTGCGCAATCGCGAGGGCAGACGCTACCGTGCTATTCTCGATTATATCGAGCAGAACGAACCGCGTGTTATCCTTCTGACGGCTACGCCCTACAACAAGCACTACGAAGACCTCAGCAACCAGATACGATTGTTCGTGGACGAACGTCAGCCGCTTCCTGTGCGTCCGGAACGATTCCTGCAGTACTGGCGACAGCAAGGCAGGAGCGAAGCCGACTTCCGTGCGACACACCAGGCGCCGGTAGAGAGCCTCGTTGCCTTCGAAAAGAGTACGCATCCGGAAGACTGGCGCGATCTGATGCGACTGTTCATGGTGCGCCGCACCCGGCATTTTGTCATCCGCCACTACGCCCATTACGACGCGCAGAATCAGCGCCACTATGTGACGGTGAATAACCAGCGCTACTATTTCCCCGTCCGACAGCCGAAAACCTTAGCCTATCAGAGCGGCGGCGATACCGGCTACGACCGGCTGTATAGCTCGCGCGTGCTCGACGTCATCGAGCAGCTCGCATTACCGCGGTATGGGCTGGGCAGCTACCTGGCAGACAACCTCAAAAATGTGCCCGACAAACACAAACTTATTCTGGAAGACCTGAACCGCGCCGGCAAGCGGTTGATTGGTTTCTGCCGGACGAACCTGTTCAAGCGGCTGGAATCTTGCGGACACACCTTCCTGCAGTCAGTCGAGCGTCACATCCTGCGCAACCTGATCACTTTGTATGCCTTGAAGAACGATCTGGATATACCCATCGGCACCCAGGACGCGGTGCGTCTCGACACCGCAATCAGCGACGCCGACGACGAACTGCTGCAGGATGAAAACGCGACCGCACCGAGCGCGGATGCTGCTGAGACGCTGTTTGTGGTGGAGGAGGCTGCCAGGCAGGCGCCTGAACAAGTGTATCATCGCCTTTTCAGCAAAGCCGAAGAGTACTATCGCCTGTACCAGCAGAGGTTTGAAACAAGGTTCCGCTGGCTTCCTGCGCGTTATTTCAAACGGCAGCTTGCCGACGATCTGGAACTGGACAGCAAGGCACTGTTAAAGGTACTTTGCGAAGCCCTGCCATGGCGCACCGACGATGACCCCAAGCTGGAGCGCCTGCTCGAACTCGTTACGAAATGTCACCCTCACGACAAGATAGCCATATTCACGCAGTTTGCCGATACCGCCGAATACGTAGCACAGTTTCTCAAAGAGCGCGGCATTGTCAACGTGGAGTGCGCCACCAGCGCCAGCGCCGATCCGGTGTCTATCGCCCGGCGCTTCAGTCCGAACTGCAATGGAGGTCTGCGAGAACGCGAAACCGAGGTGCGCGTTCTGGCGGCTACCGACGTGCTCAGCGAGGGACAGAACCTGCAGGATTGCCAGATCGTGGTGAACTTCGACCTGCCCTGGGCGATTATCCGGTTGATTCAGCGGGCGGGGCGCGTTGACCGGATTGGGCAGACGCACGATACAGTGCTGGTGTATTCCTTCCTGCCTGCGGACGGGGTGGAGAGCGTGATAAGTTTGCGCAAGCGACTGTTGAACCGCCTGCGCGCCAATCAAGAGGTCATCGGTACCGACGAGGTCTTTTTCGACGAGAAGACCGAGAAGTCTCTGAAGGATCTGTACGCCGAAAAGGTAGGCGTGCTGGACGACGATGAAGAGGATACCGACGTCGACCTGACCAGCCTGGCAATGGAGGCATGGGAAAACGCTTCTGAGGAGGATCGGCGAAAAGCGCAGGAATTGCCCATGCAGGTCTACGCTATTCGCCCGCTTGGGCAGCAGAAACAGGGTTCCGAGGGAGTTATCTCCTTCGTTCGCCTGTATCGTGGAGAAGAAAGGCACGACATGCTCATCCGACTGGACAAGGATGGCAAACCCGTCTCGCAATCGCTCAGCACGCTCTTCGAGCAGCTTCGTTGCGATCGCGACACCCCGAATCTTGTGGACGACCCCAGCCGACTCGACATCTTCGACTTGCAGAAAAAAGTGGTTGAACACGCCCGTGCCGAGTCCGAGTCCAGCGCTGGCGCGTTGGGCACCTATCGGAACCTGCGGCGCAGGCTCTATGAGCGGCTATCGCGCCTGGATATGGATGCGCTACCGGAGGATATGCGCCCAAAAGCAAGCAGATTGCGCGACCTGCTGTACCGTTATCCCCTTCGCAGCAAGGCAGAGGACGTCATCCGCCAGCACCTGAAGATGGGGATTTCGGATGAACAGCTGATAGAGGCGCTATGGCAGATGCAGGAGGACGACCGGCTTGTGCGCATCGACGACGTTCTACCCGAAGCGCGGGTCGAGATTGTGTGCACCGTTGGGATCAGGCAGCCATAGCAGGTCTCAGCGTATCTGCAACCTCATGAACAGCGCCTTTGCTGCCCGTTTCAGGAGAGGCGGCGGCTTGATGGCACTCAGCACATCGTACACGGTGTGCAACAGAAGCACGTATCGGGCACGCAGGCGGTCGGCTTGGGTGCTGGAAGCCGCCTTTTGACCAAAGGTGATGGAATGCACGAAGCCGATGTCACGGAAGCACCGCGAACGATACACCGATTCCCTCGCCACCCGCCGCGGACCGTCCCAGCGGATGGTATCGTGCATCAGCAGGTAGCCGCCGTCCAGCAGTTTGGGGACCCACAGGTTGAAGTCCGCGCGCACCGCCTCGTAGCGATGGTCCCCGTCGATGAACAGCAGTTCTATCGGCTGGTCGAAAGTGCGCGCCGCCTGCTGAGACTCCGCCAGCACCGGCAGCACAATCTGCTCCACCCCGGCACGGCGCAGGTTTGTCAGAAACTCGTCATACGTCCACACAGCTTCCCCTGTGCCTGCCTGGTGTTCCTCCGAGCCAGTGTGCGGGTCGATGGCATACACCGGCACGCCCGCCCCTGCCTGCGCGCCTTTCGCCAGCCAGATGGTGGACCTCCCCTTGTACGAGCCAATCTCCACAATTACTCCGCGCCCGGTGCAACGACGGGCGAGGCGGTAGAGCAGTTCCCCCTCTTCCCGGGTCAGCCAGCCCTCTACCGCCTCTGTCAGCGAATGCACCTGTTCGGGGATGTCGCTCAACCCTGCATCATTCCTTCAGGTGCTCCATCACAAACTGCAGTACTTCCTGAATGTGCTCGTCCCAGTAGTCCCAGGTGTGTGCACCGGGGAACTCGTGATACGCGTGCGGGATGCCCAGCGCCTCCAGATGTGCGTGGAAGGCGCGGTTGTCCTCGAACAGGAAGTCGTCCTCACCGCAGTCCAGCCACAGCGCGGGCAACTGCGCCCTGTCCACCTTCTGCACCACTGCGAACAGGTCTCTATCCGAGCCTTCGGGGTTCTCGCCGAAGATGCGTTTGAAGTCGGCAGGCACTTCGTCGCTGAAGGGTTTGTGACCCACTCCCACCGCGCCGGACAGGCTTGCTGCGGCAATGAAGCGGTCGGGATAGTGCAGTGCAAGGCTCATCGCTCCATAACCGCCCATCGACAGCCCGGCAATGGCACGCCCCTCGCGGTCGCGTCGGGCAGGAAAGAGGCGCTCCGTCTGACCGATGACGTCCTTCACGATATGGTCTTCGTAAGCCTCGCCGTTCAGTCCGTTCGTGTACCAGCCTCTGCCGCCGTCAGGCATCACCACGATAAGGGGCAGGTCGCGCACGTACCACTCGATCCGACTGCGCCTCAGCCATATCGTCGCATCATCCGACAGTCCATGCAGCAGGTACAGAACCGGAAAAGGTCCCTCTCCGGAATCGGGCAGAACCACTACCATCTCCGACGCCTTCCAGAGGGACTGGCTGAAGAACCGCACCGTACACAGCGCCATTCGCTCAACCTCCCGTGATGTTTCCGGAGGTCGATTCGCCCACACGAGGGGGATGTCCTACGGCAACTGCTTGCGGTAGGCGTCGCGATACAGCCCGATTTTCTCCACCGGTATGGGCTGGAAGCCTATCTTGAAGGCGGGCGAGTCCTTGCGCAGGCGGATGCCTCTGGACGTGACCTCCACACCGGCGTTACCCTCGGTGAGATTATCCCGAATGGTCACAATCTGGTCGTTCAGGTTATCGTACAGGTCTATCCACCGCCCGCCCACGCTGATATTGCGCACGATTTTGTTGCCTTTGGGCACGGCGGGGTCGTCGTTCAGGATGTTCACCAGCTCGGGGTAGCGTTCGCTCCACGGTGCCTGCTGGTACGGCACCGCCTTCAGGCGGTCCATCAGTGTGCTGTCGCGTCCGTCGAACCAGAAGCTTGCCCAGCCCAGCCCGCGCGCGTCCACATGCACCGACGGCTCGCATTCCACGAAGATGTTGTTCTCGACGGTGTTATCGCGTCCACCGCCAATCATCGCGGCGCGCCCCGCGCGGTAGAAGATGTTGCCGAAGATGGTAATGCCGCTGGCACAGTCGTCCAGATACACCGACATCACATCCACGAAACCCTTCGCCTCCAATTTGCGCCCGATGTCGTGGAAGTAGTTGTGGCGAATGACGGTTCCGCGAATAGTGAAGTCGCGCCCGCAGTAGAAGGCACCGGCGTCGCCCGTTTCGGTGCATACGTGGTGGATTTCGTTGAACTCGTACAGATGGTCGTTGCCGCCCCAGAGGATGGCGTTGTGAGGAGCGTCACACATCAGGCAATGGGCAACGCGCACTCCCACGCCGTCCACCCGCACTGCCGGTCGGTAGGTTCTGCTCCAGCGACTGTAGCGCGTGAAGAGACAGTTCAAAACCTCGTGTTTGCAGGGGGTCAGCGTCTTTCGGTCTCCACCGGAAACCCGCACCCCGCCGTCGCCGAGGTCCATGAAATCACACGAGACCACCTTGTGCGCGCTTCCTTCCTGAATGACCGCTCCCACCGTGCCGATGTTGCGGAAAGTGCATCCTGCAATCACCACACCGCTGCCACCGCGTACCTCCACGCCGGTGCCTCGACACATTTCGAAGGTGATGCCTTGCAGTTTCACGTGCGAGACCTCATTCAGCGTCACGAGAGGCGTCTCCAGCACAGACACCATAAGCTCGCCATCGCCGTCATCGGGCGGGTAGAAGTACAGGGTGCCGGTCTCGCGGTCCAGATACCACTCACCGGAAGCATCCAGCTCTTCCAGCAGGTTCAGCACGCGGAAGCGCTTGCCGGGGGTGTAGCCGTACACACCGTGCGGCTCTGCAGTGAGAATCTCACCGCTGTCGGGGTTCAGTGCGACGACCTTTTCGTAACTGTCTGCCCAGTCCCACGTCCAGTAGCCATGCACCCAGATGTCTTTCGCCTGCGCCCAGCGCTTCAGGCGGGGGTCGTCGCAGGTGAAGCGTCCGCCCTGCTGACCGGCGGGTGCGGCGGCAATCGTCAGCCAGCCTTCGTTCGGATACTGCGCCAGCGTCATCGGCTTGCCATTGTAAAACAGCTCCAGCCCGGCAGGTATGCGGGCGGACAGTCCGAACCCACGCCGGCGCATCTGCCCGTAGTCAGTGATGCCTGCTGATTTCAGGTGATACGCCAGCACCTTGCCGTGCGCTTCTGCAGGCAGTCTCTCCAGCACAGAGCGGGCGGTCACCTTCCTGCCTCCGGCGATGCGTCTGCCTCCGACGAGGCGCACCGGCTCGTTGCGGTATGCCGCATACACGATGGGCGAGTCGGCGGTTCCGCTATCTTGGGCAGACAGCTCGAAAGTGCTCGTGCGCTCGTAAATGCCTGCGCGTATCCACACGGTCACGCCGCCTGCCGGTAGCCTGCCCTGCGCTTTCATCTGGCGGATGAGGTCGCGGGCGCGCTCCAGTGTAGCAAGGGGACCATCGGTGCGCTGACGATTGGGCGATGGCAGCCTGCCCGACCACGAGTCGTTGCCCTGAGCAGAGATGTACAGGTTCATCGTTCTGGCTCCTGTGGATGAAGTGATGACCAGAATCAAAGCGGCGGTTCCCAGTACGAATAGTCGCATAATCATAACCCTCCCGACATTCACCGCACAGAGGTTCGCGCCCGGCACCACCACATCCTGTGACCGGCAACGAATCTATAGGTGTGGTTGATGTATCGAAACTTGTGGAAAAACGCACAGAGGATGAGAGGTCTATGAACAGCCAGCCACGAGTGATTGTCTTTTCGACGCCGAATTGCCCTTACTGCAACATGGCAAAGCGATACCTGCGAGAGCGTGGCGTGCGCTTCCGCGATGTGGACGTGAGTCGCGACCCTGCCGCCGCGCGCGATATGGTGCGTCGTTCGGGACAGCAGGGCGTGCCCGTGATCGATATCAACGGCAAAATCGTGGTCGGTTTCGATAAAGCGAAGATCAATCAGTTGCTGGGACTGAAATAGGCATGGAGGAGGAGACACGAACATGAGCAACAGCAAGCCACCCATTCAACCGTTAGGCTCTCGAGTGCTGGTTCAGCCTGTCGAGGAGGAGTCGCGCACGGCAGGAGGCATCTTCCTTCCCGATACGGCGAAGGAGAAGCCTCAGCTGGGGCTGGTTGTCGCGGTGGGTGACGACGAGGAGATCAAGGTGCAAGCCGGCGACAAAGTGATATTCCCGAAATATACCGGCACCGAGTTCCGCTACAACGGAACCGAATACCTGATTATGGAAGCGAACGACATCCTGGCGAAACTCACTGAGGCGTAGGAGGGTGAGGCTATGGATTGGAGCTTCCAGATAACGCCTCCCACCGGTGAGGGGGAGGAGCTGTGGGATGTGGCAATCATCGGCGGTGGTCCGGCAGGCACCACCGCCGCCATTTACACCGCCCGGTCGAATCTGAAGACGCTGGTCATCGACAAAGGCATCGCCAACGGTGCGTTGGGCATCACCAGTAAAATCGCAAACTACCCCGGCATTTTGGGTGAAATCAGCGGCGAGGAACTGCTCCGGCGGATGCGTCAGCAGGCGATATCCTTTGGCGCGGTGTTTGTGCAGGATCGGATTCAAGCCACCGACCTGCAGAGCGACCCCAAGGTGCTGTTCGGTAACGCAGGCACCTACACTGCCAGAGCGGTGATTATCGCCACCGGGTCGATGGGACGAGGCAACCGGGTGCGAGGCGAGGATCGCCTGCTGGGCAGAGGGGTCTCGTACTGCGCCACGTGCGATGCCGCCTTCTTCCGCGGGGAAGAGGTGGCGGTGGTGGGCAACACCGAAGAGGCGGTGGAGGAGGCGCTTTTCCTGACGCAGTTTGTCAGCAAGGTGCACTTCCTGTCGCCAAAGAAGGAGCTTCACGCCGACGCCGACCTGGTGCAGGAGCTGACCAGCCACCCCGGCGTGGTGATGTACTGGGGGCTGACCCTGCGCGAGGTGCTCGGTGAGGAGCGCGTGGAGGCTATCCGCTACCGAACGCCCATCGGCACCGAGGAGACACTACCCGTCGCCGGAGTTTTCATCTATCTGCAGGGCGGACACCCGATAACCGATTTTCTGGCTGGGCAGTTGCCGTTAAGCGAGGGCGGTTGCCTGATGGTGGACTCGGAGTATCAGACGGCGATTGCCGGGGTGTATGCTGTGGGCGATGTGCTGTGCAACCATGTGAAGCAGGCGGTTGTTGCTGCGGCAGAGGGGGCAGTCGCGGCGATGGCGGTGGAGAAGCGCCTGCGCGGACGCAAGAAGCTGGTGGCAGACTGGTCGAAATAGGTTGCGTGTGTTCTCAGCCACATCGGTGCATGACCAGATAGGCATCGTCGGGCAAACCAAGACGCCGAGCCAGCTGCCAGCAATGCCGTTCCGCTGCTTCCCGTGTGGCGAGCCGTGGGGCGCGGTCACGCCCGATTCGCTTCACCTGCTGGTATCTTCGAGCCTTGTTCGAAAACCAGTGTGCCAATCCCGTGCGCGCCTCCACCATGACCTGGTACTGCCCGTCCCACACAATGTCCCATGACCGCAATCGATCGGTGTTGAATTCAAACACCCGCGGCGACTTGGAAGGTGGGGTCAAACCGCCGTCTTGTGGAAAGCGCGTTGCCACCGCCACTGCTTGCGCTTCGGTCAAGTCGGGCGGCAAGGGCTGTATGGGAGGGGATGGCTTCGTCGCTTCGCTACTCGCAATGACACAAGAGGCACCGTGTGTCATTGCGAGCCTGCCTTCAGGCAGGCGAAGCAATCCCCTGCGGTTTGCGGTAGGCGGAGGGGATTGCTTCGTCGCTTCGCTCCTCGCAATGACACGAGAGGCACCGTGTGTCATTGCGAGCCTGCCTTCAGGCGGGCGAAGCAATCCCCTGCGGTTTGCGGTAGGCGGAGGGGATTGCTTCGTCGCTTCGCTCCTCGCAATGACACGGGGGGCGAAGGGGATTGCTTCGTCGCTTCGCTCCTC
>CAKZNX010000160.1 GCA_937132045.1 uncultured bacterium | reverse complement strand
CTCCTCGCCATGACACGAGGGGGTAGTTGTGGGGTCGGTGCCTCTTCCCGCCTCGGGGAGAGGTCGGGAGAGGGGTTGGGATGGGCTTGCGACAGCCTCTCTGCTGGCGACGTTGGCAGCAGAAAGTGACGGGGATTGCTTTGTCGCTTCGCTCCTCCCAATGACACGAGGGGGTGGCAGGGGGGGTAGGCGCCTCTCCCCGCGTCGGGGAGAGGTCGGGAGAGGGGTTGGGATGGGCTTGCGACAGCCTCTCTGCTGGCGACGTTGGCAGCAGAAGGTGGAGGGGATTGCTTCGTCGCTCCTCGCAATGACACGAGGGGGTAGCTGAGAGGGGCGGTGCTTCTCCCCGCGTCGGGGAGAGGTCGGGAGAGGGTTTGATTGGGCTTGCAAGAGCCTTTCTGCGGGCGACCTCGGCGCCTGCGAGTATGGTCTGCAGAAAGTGGAGGGGATTGCTTCGTCGCTTCGCTCCTCGCAATGACACGAGGGGGTAGCTGCTTTGACAACCGCCGCCGTGTTCGGCTATAATACACTGAACACGGTACGGAGGAGGCGCATGAACCATACCACTAAAGGTACGGTTGTCGTCATCGGCTCGGGACCGATTCGCATTGGACAGGGAATAGAGTTTGATTACTGCACGGTGCACTGCGTCTGGGCGCTTCAGGAGGCGGGCTACCGTGCAGTTGTTGTGAATAACAACCCGGAGACGGTCTCCACCGACTTCGACACCTCGGATAGCCTATACTTTGAACCCCTGACGCTGGAAGACGTGCTGAACGTGCTCGATCGGGAAAATGCGGACGGCGTCATCGTGCAGTTTGGGGGACAGACCGCCATCAATCTCGCTCTGCCGCTGGACCGGGCGGGAGTGCGCATCTTCGGCACCACGGCGCAGTCCATCGAAATCGCCGAAGACCGCGACAAGTTTGAACGCATCCTGCGCGAACTGGGCATTCCCAAGCCGCCCGGACGTGCCGTGGTGTCGGTGGAACAGGCGCTAAGGGTGGCGGACGAAATCGGCTATCCTGTGCTGGTGCGCCCCTCGTTCGTGCTGGGTGGGCGCGCTATGGAAATCGTTTATAGCGAGGCGGAGCTGCGCGACTACATGCGCTACGCCGTCGACGTGTCGCCCAAAGCGCCCATCCTGGTGGACAAATACATCGTGGGCAAGGAAGCAGAAGTGGACGTCATTGCGGACGGCGAAGACTGCCTCGTGCCCGGTATCATGGAGCATATCGAGCGGGCAGGCGTCCACTCCGGCGACAGCATGGCAGTGTATCCACCTCAAACGCTCTCCGAGAACGTGCAGCAGCAGATTGTGGATACCGCCATCAAGTTGGCACGTGCGCTGGAAGTGCGTGGCATCATGAACATCCAGTTTGTGGTGGAGAACGAGACCGCCTATGTGCTGGAGGCGAACCCGCGAGCCAGCCGCACCGTACCCTACCTGTCCAAAATCACCAATATCCCCATGGTGCAGCTCGCCACCCGAACGGCAATGGGTGAGACCCTGCGCGAACTGGGTTACGGCTCGGGGCTGGTGGAACCGACCCCCCTGATCGCGGTGAAGGCGCCGGTGTTCTCCTTCCTCAAACTCACACAGGTGGACCCCACTCTGGGACCGGAGATGAAGTCCACCGGCGAGGTGATGGGGGTGGATACCGACTACTCCCGCGCCCTGTACAAGGCGATGATCGCATCAGGTATCCATTGTCCCCCGCAGGGCAATCTACTGGTCACCATCGCCGACCCGGACAAGCGGGAAGCGCTGCCCATCGTGGAGGAGTTTATCTCACTGGGGTTCCGCGTGTACGCCACGCGCGGAACGGCGAACTTCCTGCAGGAGCACGGTCTCGAGGCGACGCCGGTTTACAAGATCAGCGAGGGCGGGTCGCCAAACCTGCTCGAACTCATCCGCGGGAAGAGGGTGGACCTGCTGATCAACACGCTGACACGCGACCGGCAGATCGAGCGCGAGGGGGCTATCATCCGCCGCGCCAGCGTTGAGCAGGGCATCCCCTGTTTGACCTCTCTGGACACGGCACGCGCCCTGCTGAAGGCGCTGGAAGCGCTGCGCCGGGGAGACGAGTTCTTCGTGCGAACGGTCGATGAATATGCCTACGGCATGGAACTGACGCCTGCCTGATGAAGCGAGAAGAGGTGGAAAGGGGTATCGCAACGTGGCAAAGGAGCGAGTGGTAGCACTTCTGGAGCAGGCTCTTCAGCGGGCGCGCGACGCGGGCGACCTGCCCATCACCCATCTGCCGGAAATCTCGGTGGAGCCTCCCCGCGTCAAAGAGTTCGGCGACTTCGCCAGCAACGTGGCGATGCTGCTCACGCGCGAAATGCGCCGACCGCCGCGAGAGATTGCCGACCTCATCGTCAAACATCTGCCCGAAGACGCGCTGGTGTCGAAGGTGGAAGTGGCTGGCAACGGCTTCATCAACTTCACCCTGCATCCCGACTGGCTTCATGAGGTGGTGCGCGACATCCAGACGAAGGGCGATGCCTATGGCAGATGGGATGTAGGGAAGGGCGAGCGCGTGAACGTGGAGTTCGTCAGCGCGAACCCCAACGGACCGATTACCGTGGCGCATGGGCGCGGAGGCGCCATCGGCGATGTGCTGGCGAACCTGCTGGAGGCAGTGGGCTATCAGGTGACGCGCGAGTTCTACGTGAACGACGCTACCAACTCCCTGCAGATGCAGCATTTCGCGCGCTCGCTGGTAGTGCGTTACCGACAGCTGCTGGGCGAGGATATCGGACTGCCCGAAGATGGCTACGCGGGCGAGTATCTGGTGGACATCGCGCGTGAACTTTTGGAGCGAGAGGGCGCGCATCTCGCCGAGGGTGACGAGACGGAGGTGTTGAACCGCTTCCGCAACTACGCTGAAGAAGCGATGAAGCGCCAGCAGCAAGCCGACCTGGCGGACTTTGGCGTGGTGTTCGATGTGTGGTTCAGTGAGAACAGCCTGCACACCAGCGGGCAGGTGGACGCCGCCATCCGCGAGTTGAAAGAGCGCGGCCACGCCTACGAGCACGACGGCGCGGTCTGGCTGCGCTCCACTGTCTTCGGCGACGACAAGGACCGTGTACTGGTACGCAACAACGGACAGCCTACCTACATCGCCGCGGATGCAGCCTACCACAGGAATAAGTTCGAGCGCGGCTTCGACTACCTGATAGACATCTGGGGTCCCGACCATCACGGCTACATTGCGCGAACGAGGGCAGCAGTCGCAGCACTGGGGTATCCTGCAGAGAACTTCGAGGTGCTTATCTACCAGATTGTGCGCCTCTTCAAGGGCGGCGACCTGGTGCGCATGTCCAAGCGGGCGGGCAACGTGGTCACCCTGCGCGACGTGCTGGACGAAGTAGGTAAAGACGCCGCACGCTTCTTTTTCCTGATGCGCTCGCACGAGAGCCCGCTGGATTTTGACCTGGAGCTGGCGAAAAAGGAGAGCAGCGAGAACCCCGTGTACTATGTGCAGTATGCCCACGCCCGAATCTGCAGTATGCTGAGGGTCGCCGGCGAGCAGGGCTGGACAGTGCCGGCTGCCCGCGAGACCGACCTCTCTGTGCTGCGCGAGGAGGCGGAGCTGGTGCTGATGAAGAAACTGGACGAGCTGCCCGAGGAGGTACTCGTGGCGGCGACGGAACGCGCCCCGCATCGGCTGACGCGATACAGCATGGAAGTGGCGGACGCCTTCCACAAGTTCTACGATACCTGCCGGGTGGTGGGCGAGGAGGCGCCACTGACGCGGGCACGCCTGGTGCTGGTGGACGCCACGCGCCTTGTGCTGAAAAACGTGCTGACCCTGCTGGGTGTCTCGGCGCCAGAGAGGATGTAGGCGAGGGCGATTGCTTCGTCGCTTGGCTCCTCGCAATGACACGTTTGGCGATGGGGATTGCTTCGTCGCTTCGCTCCTCGCAATG
>CAKZNX010000159.1 GCA_937132045.1 uncultured bacterium | reverse complement strand
CGTGACCAATCGTGCCAATGTTCACATGCGGCTTCGTGCGCTCAAATCGCTGCTTGCCCATCCGAAACTGACCTCCCTAGTAATCCTTGTGTTCGTCGTGTTGCAAGGGATTCGCTCTCCCCTATCAGGTGTTGACCAGCTGTTTGCCCTGAGCCCGCGCAATCAGTTCCTGCGCAATATGCTGAGGCACTTCGTCGTAGTGTGACGGCTGCATGACGTATGTAGCACGCCCCTGCGTCAGCGAGCGCAGAGTGGTGGCATATCCGAACATCTCCGCCAGCGGCACGTGCGCGCGAATCGTTTGCGTGCCACCCGGACCCGGTTCGATGCCCTCGATACGTCCGCGCCGCGAGTTCAGGTCGCCGATGACGTCGCCAAGGAACTGCTCGGGCGTGACGATCTCCACCGACATGATGGGTTCTTTGATGGTGGGGTTTGCCCTCTGCATCCCCGCCTTGAACGCCATCGACCCGGCTATCTTGAATGCCATCTCCGAAGAGTCCACCTCGTGGAACGAGCCGTCCACCACCGCTACCCGCACATCTACCACAGGGTATCCGGCGATGACGCCCGTATCCATCGCCTCACGCACGCCACCTTCAATGGCTGGAATGAACTCTTTCGGGATGACGCCACCCACAATTTTGTTCACAAACTCGAAGCCCTGTCCCGGAGACAGCGGCTCGATCTCCACGATGCAATGACCGTACTGACCGCGCCCACCTGTCTGGCGGACGTAGCGCCCCTCGCCGCGAGCAAGCTGACGGATGGCTTCGCGGTATGCCACCTGCGGGCGTCCGCAGTTCGCCTCCACCTTGAACTCACGCACCAGACGGTCCACGATGATCTCCAGATGCAGTTCGCCCATGCCGGAGATGATGGTCTGGCCCGTCTCGGGATCGGTGCTGATACGGAAGGTGGGGTCTTCCACCGCCAGCCTGCTGAGCGCGATGCCCAGTTTGTCCTGGTCGGCTTTGGTCTTGGGTTCGATCGCCACCGAGATCACGGGATCGGGGAACTGCATCGCCTCCAGGATGATCGACGCCTTCTCGTCGCACAACGTGTCGCCGGTGGTCGTCTCGTTCAAACCTACTGCCGCAGCAATCTCTCCGGCATAAACCACCTCCACGTCCTCCCGGTGGTTCGCGTGCATACGCACGATGCGACCGATCCGCTCTTTCTTCCCTTTGGATGCGTTGTAGACGTGAGAGCCTTTGGTGAGGGTGCCGGAGTAAACACGGAAGTAGGTCAGTTTGCCCACAAACGGGTCGGTCATAATCTTGAAGGCGAGGGCGGTAAACGGCTCATTATCTGAGGGGTAGCGGGCTTCGGGTGCTCCGGTATTCGGATTGGTGCCCTTCACCGCGCCGATGTCTATGGGCGAGGGCAGGTAGTCCACAATGGCATCGAGGAGCGGCTGTACGCCTTTGTTCTTGAAGGAAGAGCCACACGCGACGGGCACGATCTTGCTCTGCAGGGTGCCCTGACGCAACGCGCGGACGATCTCGTCCACGGTGATCGGCTCGCCCTCGAGGTACTTCTCCATCAGCGTGTCGTTGATGTCGGCTACAGCCTCGATGAGCGTTTCGCGCCAGTGCGAAGACAGCTCGTGCATCTCGGCAGGAATATCGGTCTCCTCGATCTCCTTGCCGAGGTCATCCTTGTAGAGGATTGCCTTCATGTGCACGAGGTCGATGATGCCGCGGAAGTCGCTCTCTGCACCGATAGGCAACTGGATCGGCACCGCATTGGCACCGAGACGCTCCTTCATCCGCTGCACTACCCGGTAGAAGTCTGCTCCGAGCCGGTCCATCTTATTAATGTAGGCGATACGAGGCACATGGTAACGATCTGCCTGTCGCCAGACGGTCTCCGACTGGGGCTGAACGCCGCCGACCGCGCAGAAGATAGCCACCACGCCGTCCAGCACGCGCAGCGACCGCTCTACCTCCACGGTAAAGTCCACGTGACCGGGGGTGTCGATGATGTTAATGCGATGCCCCCTCCAGAAGCAGGTGGTTGCAGCGGAGGTAATGGTGATACCTCGCTCCTGCTCCTGCTCCATCCAATCCATGGTCGCAGCGCCATCGTCCACCTCGCCGATGCGGTGGATGCGTCCTGTATAGTACAGGATGCGCTCGGTCGTGGTGGTCTTCCCCGCGTCGATGTGCGCGGCGATACCGATATTTCGTGTTTGTTCCAGTGTGTATTCTCTTGCCATGCTGAAACTGCTCTCCTCCTAGACCTGCACCTGCAAACCCATCATCACCCCAAC
The DNA here is from genome assembly GCA_937132045.1 of uncultured bacterium. Lineage (GTDB taxonomy): Bacteria > Armatimonadota > HRBIN16 > HRBIN16 > HRBIN16 > HRBIN16. The sequence continues at coordinate 6,689 of CAKZNX010000159.1, read as the reverse complement.
ATTCATGTACAGGCAGTCATGATTCCGCCCCATCGCAAACGGTGTCCGTCTTTGACTTGCGGCGACAGGGTCGTTGTTTCTACCAGCGATAGTGCGCGAACGCCTTGTTTGCTTCCGCCATTCGGTGCGTGTCTTCGCGCTTCTTCACCGCCGCCCCCTGATTGTTGGCGGCATCCAAGATCTCGGCGGCGAGTTTTTCGATCATCGTGCGCCCGCCCCGCCGGCGCGCGGAGGTAACCAGCCAGCGGATGCCAAGCGAGACACGCCGCTCGGCACGCACCTCCATCGGCACCTGGTAGGTGGCGCCTCCCACGCGTCGGGGACGCACCTCCAGAATGGGCATGACGTTCTTCAGCGCCTGATGGAACACCTCCAGCGGGTTGCGCTTGGTGCGCTCGCCCACAATCTCCATCGCCCGGTAGAAAATCTTCTCAGCCGTAGACTTCTTGCCGCACACCATCAGGCGGTTGATGAATCGCTGCACCAACACGTCATTATACACCGGGTCTGGCGGTATCACACGTCGCGGAGCCGGTCCTTTTCTGGGCATGGTTACCTCCCTCCGCTCTCCTTCGGTCGCTTCGTACCGTACTTGGAACGACTGCTCTTGCGGTTCTGGGTACCTGCGGCGTCCAGCGTGCCACGCACCACGTGGTAGCGCACTCCCGGCAGGTCTTTCACACGTCCGCCTCGTACCAGCACCACCGAGTGCTCCTGCAGGTTGTGCCCGATGCCGGGGATGTACGCCGTCACTTCCACGCCGTTGCTGAGGCGCACACGCGCCACCTTGCGCAACGCCGAGTTCGGCTTTTTTGGCGATACGGTTCGTACCACCAGGCACACCCCTCGCTTCTGCGGGCACGCCCTAAGGGCAGGGCTTTTGCTCTTCTTGCGTATGGGTTGGCGTCCCTTACGCACTAACTGGTTGAATGTCGGCATATTGCGTGCTTTCCTCCGTTACCGTCTCTGCAACGAAACACAGCCCCTTCGCCACACACGAAGGCGAAGGGGCACGTCACATCTCATCCCGCTATGCTGTCTCCCCTCACGGTGATGAGGGGAACAAAACTGAGCGTTCTCGGCGCCCTCTCGCCTCCTTTGCTCCGTGTTGGTCTCTATGATGATCTTCCGCTCGACGCGGAAGCAATACGCTATCCGTTGGCTTACCCAACCGAAGTATTATACTGGAAAGTGTCCAGAATGTCAACCTTTTCTGAGGGTGATTGAGAAACCTCTTCATCATAGAGGTAGTCTGCTCAGTGTTTCTCAACCACCCACACTTTCTCGGCTGCTGTCTACTCCTCGGTGAAGCCCAGCGGGTCGATGTCCTCTTCCTCGTGGGGAGGAACAATCGGAGTCTCATCGATCTCGAAGGGGGGTTCTTCCAGGTCTTCCTCCGAGATGTTCTCCTCCTCCTCGAAGATCGCTTCCTCGTCGCTGAGCACCACCTCGCCTGCCTCTACCACTGGCAGCTCGCCGTGCTCGATCACCTCTGGCACAGACGGCTCCAGTTCCCGATGCAACACCGGGTCGTATGCCTCCAGCGGTATCTCCGCGCCCTCCGCCAGCGGCTGAGGCTGAAGCTCTCGGTACGCTGCATAGCCCGTACCGGCGGGGATCAGGCGACCAATAATCACGTTCTCCTTCAGCCCCACCAGGTCGTCCTTCTTGCCCCGGACCGCTGCCTCCGTCAGCACATGTGTGGTGCGCTCGAACGATGCCGCCGACAGGAAGCTTTCGGTGGTGAGCGCCGCTTCCGTAATGCTCTGCAACACCCACTCGGCGCTGGCTTCCCGCCCACCAAGGCGGCGCACACGTTCGTTCTCCGCCTCGAAGATGAACTTGTCCACGATACTGCCTGGCAGGAAGCGCGTATCGCCCGGATCCACCACGCGGCGCTTCTTCAGCATCTGGCGCACGATGATCTCGATGTGCTTGTCGTGGATGTCCACGCCCTGCTGCTTGTACACCTTCTGAATCTCCTGCACCAGATACTCCTGCACCGCACGCACGCCCTTGAGCTTCAACAGCTCGCGCGGCTGCAACAGACCTTCGGTGAGCGCATCGCCCGGTTCCACGAGGTCGCCCACCTTCACCTTTAGCTCGCCGCGCCCGGGCACCGGGTACTTCTTCACCACCTGCACCTCGGAGATGTCCGCTCGCAGAAGGCGCTCCAGCACCTCCGGGGTGATCTTCTCACCGGCGCGCAGCAGCACTGCGTCTGGATCACCGTCGGGCAGTGACGGGTCGAGCACGTCTCCCGCTGCCACCTCGTCCAGCAATCCCTCGCCCTTCTGGGTGACCGAGACGGGCACGTGCAGGATGACCTCACGCATCAGCTGCACGGTATCGATCTTTGCCACCTTACCCGCGTGTTCAGACATGATGGCGCGTCCCTTCAGCGCTTCCGTCGCCATGAAGAGGTCAATCACGCGCGGCAGGCTTCCTGCCGGGGTGATGTAGGTGTCCATCAGCTCGCGGAACTGTTTGGCGCTGATGGGCAAGCCCTCTTCACCGGTTTCGCCTTCGCCCTCCGCCTGCGCCCGCTTGCGCTCCTCGTAGCGTCCCACGTCGCGGCGCAGCTCCTCCAGCAACTGCAGTCGCGTGTTGAACGACTGTTTGCCACCCGTGATATAAGTCGCCGCCACGCCACCCGTATGGAACGTTCGCATGGTCAACTGCGTGCCCGGCTCGCCGATGGACTGTGCAGCGATGATACCCACCGCCGTGCCAATCTCCACCAGTTTGCCTGTCGCCATGTCGCGACCATAGCACTTGGCACACACGCCGCGATGGTGTTCGCAGGTGAGCGGCGACCGCACAAACACGCCACGTTCCCACATCATGCGGAAGTGCTCCAGCGCTTCCGTGTCGGTCGCCTGCCCGGCGACGGTATCGAGGTCGCTGAGGAGCGCATCGATACGCTGAGCCGCCCCGTCACCGATCAGCTCGCCCGCTCGCGCCAGCTGCTCGCCGGTGACAGGGTCGCGAATGTCTTCCAGTGCGGTGCGGGCGCGGATACGTTCTGCCACCGTCTCCACCAGACTGCTGAGGTCCTCCACCGGCTTGATGTAGATGCCGTTCGTGGTGCCGCAGTCATAGGCGCGCACAATCACATCCTGCGCCGCATCCACCAGTCGGCGGGTCAGGTAGCCAGCATCCGCCGTTCGCAAGGCGGTGTCGGACATGCCCTTTCGGGCGCCGTGCGTGGACACAAAGTATTCCAGCACCGACAGTCCCTCATGGAAGTTGGACTTGATAGGCAGTTCCTCCATCAGGTTGCCACGCGAATCGGCGAACAGTCCGCGCATTCCCGCCAGCTGCGATAGCTGCTTGGTGGAGCCACGAGCGCCCGACGCGGTGATGATGTACAGCGGGTTGAAGCGGTCGATGGACTGTACAATGGCTTCGCCGATGTCTTCGCTCGCCTTCTGCCACTGCTGAATGACGCGCTGTTTGCGTTCGCCCAGCGTCAGCTGACCGCGTCGGTACTGCTGGTTCAACCGTTCCACTGCCCGCATCGTCTCGGCAAGGATTTCGTCGCGCCGTTTCGGGCTTTCCATGTCGGTGATGGCGATAGTGGTGCCCGACATGGTGGCGTATCGGAAGCCCAGGTCCTTCAGGTCGTCGAGCAGTTTCACCGTTCGCTCCTGCCCATGCATGCGGAAACAGGTGAGGATGAGGTTTGCCAGCGCCTTCTTGTCCATCACCATGTTCAGGTACTCGTCGGTGTAGGCAATGCCTTCGGGCAGGATTTCATGGAAGATCAGCCTGCCGACGGTGGTGGTGACCATCTCGCGCTTGCCGTTACGCTCGAGGCGCACGAGGACCGGGTCGTGCAGGCCGATGAGCTTGTAGTCCAGCGCGAGCCGCGCCTCTTCCACATCGCGGAAGGGTAGCCAGCGCGATTGCCCGTTGAACTGAACCTTCTCCACACCGCGCGGCTCGACGCCCTCACGCGCAATCGTCAGGTAATACGACCCCAGAACGATATCCTGCGTGGGCGCCACGATAGCACGCCCGTCCGCCGGCGAGAACAGGTTCTGCGTGGACAGCATCAGCACGCGCGCCTCCGCCTGAGCCAGCGGGCTAAGGGGCACGTGCACTGCCATCTGGTCGCCGTCGAAGTCGGCATTGTATGCGGGGCAGACCAGCGGATGAATCTGGATCGCCTTACCGTCTACCAGCACCGGCTCGAACGCCTGAATGCCCAGTCGGTGCAGGGTGGGCGCACGGTTGAGCAACACAGGGTGCTCGTGGATGACGTCGTCCAGCGCATCCCACACCTCGTCCCTCATGCGCTCGATGAGGCGCTTGGCGTTCTTGATGTTCTGGGCGGCTTCGCTATCCACGAGCCGCTTCATCACGAAGGGCTTGAACAGCTCCAGCGCCATCTCTTTGGGCAGACCGCACTGGTGCAGTTTCAGGTTCGGTCCCACCACGATGACCGAGCGTCCGGAGTAGTCCACGCGCTTGCCCAGCAGGTTCTTGCGGAAACGCCCTTCTTTGCCCTTCAGCATGTCGGAGAGAGACTTAAGGGCGCGTCCGTTCGTGCCCACCACCGGTCGGCTGCGCCGTCCGTTATCGATGAGGGCGTCCACCGCCTCCTGAAGCAGGCGCTTCTCGTGGTTGATGATGCTTTCAGGCGCCCGGATTTCGATAATCTTCTTCAGGCGGTTGTTGCGGTTGATAATGCGCCGGTACAGGTCGTTCAGGTCGGAGGTGGCAAACCGCCCGCCGTCCAGCTGCACCATCGGGCGCAGTTCAGGCGGCAGAACCGGGATACACTCCAGAATCATCCACTCCGGACGGTTCCTGGAGTTCACAAACGCCTCCACAATCTCCAGCCGCTTGATAGCGCGGATGCGCGCCTGTCCCTGCGTGTTCTGAATTTCCTGGCGCAGCTCGCGAGCCAGCGCCTCCAGATCGATCTCTTTCAGCAGGTCGCGGATAGCGGCGCCGCCCATACCTGCCTTCACCAGCCCGGTGTAGTCTTTGCCGGTATGCCGCGATACCTGGTAGAGCAGGCGCTCGATGGCGCGCCACTCCTCATCGTTGATCAGCATCCGCTTCTCGATGCGTTCCAGACAGGCGTTGCTGTTGGGGCGCGACAGTGCGTCGTTCAGTTCGGCGATGCGCGCCTCTGCCTCTTCCCTTTCCTGCTGGATACGTCGCTCCAGGTAGGCTTGCTTCTCTTTGATGGTCTCCTCGTCCCACGGCTCCTCGCTATCGGGTCCGTGCTCCCGGAGTTGCTTATTAAAGTCACGGCGCAGCCGCGCGATCTCGTCTTCCGCCTCTTTGCGGATTCGGTCGGTAATCTCGCGTAGGGCGTCGCGGATGGTGTCCAGTTCCTGGTTGATGGTGACGCGGTCCACGTGCGTCACGATGTACGAGGCGAAATAGATGACCTTCTCCAGCAGGCGCGACGACATATCCAGGATCAGCGCCAGCGGGGAGGGCATCGCCTTCAGATACCAGATGTGGCATACCGCAGATGCCAGCTCGATATGCCCCATGCGACTGCGGCGCACGCGCGCGCGGGTCACCTCCACACCACAGCGGTCGCAGATGGTGCCCTTGTACTTCATCTTGCGGTAGCGTCCGCAGTGACACTCCCAGTCCTTCACCGGACCAAAGATGCGCTCGCAGAACAGTCCATCTCGTTCCGGCTTGAAGGTGCGATAGTTGATGGTCTCCGGCTTCTTCACCTCGCCGTGCGACCACTGCCGGATATCGTCCGGGGACGCGATGCTAATTCGTATCTTCGTGAATGCGCTGGCATCACTCATCGCAAGTTGCCACCTCCTGAGGATGCATCAGGGTAATGAGGACGGCGAGGACGAGAGGTGTCTTCCTCCTCCTCGTCCTTCAAGCTCACTTCCTCGTTCCTGTCGTTAAATACCGACACCTTCAGCCCAAGGCTCTGCAGCTCTTTCACCAGTATCTTGAACGACTCGGGCACGCCAGGGTCCATCATCGGTTCGCCCTTGACAATGGCTTCATACACCTTCACGCGCCCGATCACGTCGTCCGACTTGGTGGTGAGCATCTCCTGCAGGGTGTAGGCTGCACCGTATGCTTCCAGCGCCCACACCTCCATCTCGCCAAACCGCTGTCCACCGAACTGCGCCTTGCCACCCAGTGGCTGCTGAGTAACCAGCGAGTACGGTCCGGTGGAACGGGCGTGAATCTTGTCGTCCACCAGGTGTGCCAGCTTCATCATGTAGATATAGCCCACCGTCAGCGGGTTGTCGAAGGGCTCGCCCGTCAGCCCGTCGCGCACCACACACTTACCCGTTCGCTCGTCGATGCCGCATCGACGCCACGTGTTCTCGCGGATACGCTCGATGACATGCTCCACCATGTCCGGTGGCGCAGGGTTCTTGAGCGGCTCCGCAAGGCGCGACTCGTCGATATTGCCGTCGCGCTCCTGAAGTTGCAACACCTCGGTCTCTGTCATCAAAAGTGGCGAGATGACCGGCGGTGCGTTCACCTTCGCGGCAATCGCCTCCAGCTGGTACATAGGCATCTGGCGCAGTTTGGCTCGAATCTCAGCGAGCATCTCTTCGGCAGTCTGGTCGTCGCGGAACTCCATGCCCAGCTTCAGGTCGTAGTTCACGTAGTTCTGCAGCACGATGCGTCGCACGTGCTTCGCCATACGCTCCAGCTCCGCCAGGATGTCCTCCTCG
>CAKZNX010000158.1 GCA_937132045.1 uncultured bacterium | reverse complement strand
GATTGCTTCGTCGCTGCGCTCCTCGCAATGACACGGGGGGGGAGGGGGATTGCTTCGTCGCTGCGCTCCTCGCAATGACACGGGGGCGGGGGGATTGCTTCGTCGCTGCGCTCCTCGCAGGGAGACGGATAGGAGGGCATTACGCTGTGCATATCTTCAGAACGGCGAGCGGTAGTAGCGTCTGCGGCGGCGATACCAGTTCTGCAGGCGGTACCAAATCTCCTCAGCCCACCAGACCAGCTGTCGCAGAGGTGTTCGCTCCCGCGTTCTCTCCTGAACCTGCAGGCGACGCGCTGCCTCAATCACCGAGCGCACCTTTGCCGGGTCGGTACTGAAATGCCCGCGCCAGCCGCACACGTGGCACTCGGTGTTCTCCATCAGGTTGGGAGCACCGCACAGATCACAGATTTTAAGGCGCACGTCGCGCATGGCTGTACCCGCAGTTGCTGATACCTTCATCCCAGATTATGGCTTGCTGTCGCGCTCAGCGTAGACTATCGCCGCCACAACCTCACCCACCACCTGCAGAGAGGTTGGACTGCACTTGTCCACCGTGTCCTGCAGGGTGTGCCAGTAGGGGTAGTCGAAATCAATCAGGTCAATGCAGGGAACGCCTGCCTCTATCAGCGGCACGTGGTCGTCGATGATGGTGTACTTGATCGAGTTCGGGAAGAATTTGCGGTAGCCCAGTTCTCCCGCCACCCGCCACACCCTTTCCACCAGCTCGGGAGCGGCGTAAACCGAATTCGTCTCTTTGTAAATCTGCAGGTCCTTATCGCCCACCATGTCCAGCAGGATACCGTAGGTGGGACGCAGTTTGCCCATGTTGCGCGCAAAGTATCGCGAGCCAAGAAGCATGTTGTTCACATCAGGACCGTAGTCCTCGCCGTCCCAGAAAGCAATGATCACACCCACCTCGGGGCGCTTCAGCTTGAACTGACGCGCGAGCTCCAGCAACACCGCCACGCCCGAAGCGCCGTCGTTTGCGCCAAGGATGGGTTTGCGCCGATTCGCCGGGTCCAGCTCCTCGTCGGCGGTAGGGCGGGTGTCCCAGTGCGCACAGAGCATGACGCGTTTGGAGGCGTTCTCGTTGAAAATGCCGAAGATGTTGTACATGCGCAGGCTCTTGCCGTTTACCACCTGCGTGAAAGTCTGCACTTCTACACGGTCTGCAGTTTTTTGCAGCTCGCCCATCAGCCAGTCGCGGCACTGCAGATGACCGGGCGTGCCCGGTACGCGCGGACCGAACGAAACCTGCTTCTCGAGGTCGGCGAAGGCACGCTTGCCGTCGAAAGCGGGACGTTCCGCCTGAACGGCGCTGGGCGCGCAACCCGAAACCACCAGCAGAGCCAGGAAAATCGCTACCCCAATCAGTCTAGGCAGGTGCAAAAGGTCATCTCCTTTCCGTCACGGCTTCACCGCCACCATACGCTCGGACAAACCGGCAATGGGCTTGCCCGCCTCCAGATAGGCACGCAGAGCCTCGCCCACCGTGCGTTCTACCTCCTGCTCCACCGCGGCGCGCTCCCACACCTTGAAGTAGCCCAGCGCCCCATACGCCAGCGTCGCCGAGGTGGCAACGCGATACTCCCGATTGGAGTCCAGGTCTTCGTGCGGCTCCTTGCCCACCTGCACGCGCACCACTCGCTCGCCGGCGGGTTTGTTCGGGTCGAAGGTCACCTTCAGTCCGCTGACCTGAAGGAAGCCAGCATTGGGTTGAGGGTAGAGGGTTAACGCACGCTCCAGCGCCTGACGAATTTGAGCGCCAGTGAGCTTCAGCACCACCACGCGATCATCGCGGAAGGGCAGAAGCTTGCTCACCACCTCGGCTGGAGGTGTCTCGCGGCTGAGGCTGACCTCGTTGAACGCGGCGGCGGGCAGCCAGGCGATTTCCACTCCGCTCACGTCGCACAGGGCGTCCACCACCACGTTCGCCAGGTCGCTCTCCTCGGTGCGCACGTTTTTGGTGCTCAGCTCCTGTGCCCATGCAACTGCGCCCATCCACAGCAGGAGAACTGCTATCCACAGGAAACGGCTACCCACTCTGCTGGTTGTTTTCATGTTTTCGCGCCCCCTTCCACCGCAGATACGCCTGAATGAACAGGTCGATGTCGCCGTCCATCACTCGAGGCACGTCTCCGGTCTCCGCTTCGGTTCGATGGTCCTTCACCATGTAATACGGCTGGAACACATACGAACGTATCTGATGCCCCCACTCGATGGGCGGAGGCTCGCCGCGCAGGGCGGCGATTCGTTCGGCGTTTGTTCGGCGCTCTCGCTCCGCTAACCTCGCCATTAAGACTCGCAGAGCCAGCTCCCGGTTACGCTGTTGCGATCGCTCGTTCTGACAGGTCACCACGATACCGGTCGGGATGTGGGTGATGCGCACCGCCGTCTCGTTTTTCTGCATGTGCTGACCACCCGCACTGCCTGCCCGGAAGGTCTCCATGCGGAGCTCGTCCGGGTTTATTTGAACCGTCTCGCTCTCGGAAAGTTCCGGTATCACGTCCACCGAGGCGAATGACGTGTGTCTGCGCTTGTTGGCGTCGAACGGCGAGATGCGCACCAGCCGATGCACGCCGCGCTCGGACTCCAGCAACCCGTAGGCGTTGTGCCCCTCGATGCGTACGGTCACACTTTTTAGACCGGCAACCTCGCCCGGAGTTTCGTCTAAAACCTCGGTGCGGAAGCCCTGCTCCTGCGCCCAGCGTAAATACATTCTTAACAACATCTGCACCCAGTCGCACGATTCGGTTCCGCCTGCGCCCGCGTTGATTTCCAGGATAGCATTGTTCGCATCATGCTCACCGCTGAGCAGGGTCTCGGTCTCGACGTCATCCAGCCGTGCGGTGAGCTGTTGCACCCCCTGCTGAAGCTCCTGCAGAAGCTCGGAGTCTTCTTCTTCCTCCAGGAGCTCCGCCAGCGTGTGCAGTTCCTGCCATTGCGCTTCCAGCTCCTCCCACCCGGCAATTCGTTGACGAAGCGTGTTGAGGTGCTGGATGGTCTCCTGTGCGGTGCGCGCGTCGTCCCAGAAGCCGGGCTGGCTGGTCTGCTCCTCCAGCTGGGCGATCTCCTGCTTCACGCGGGCAACGTCAAAGATGCTCGCCCAGCGCGTCGATTCGCTCGCGAAACATCTGCAGGTCGCGGCTTAAGACCTCTAACACGGGCTCCCTCCTTCCCCTCTGTACACCGTTCGTATTGTACCACACCGCTCACATCCGCATCCGCCTGAACGCAGGAAGCGACAGGATATCTGCCTCCCGACGCCCAATACGAACATGGAAACACGATTTCTCACCAGAGAGGTTATCACGGTGCCAGCAACACGTTTGTCCAAAAAGAAGGTGCGTGTCGGCGTGGTAGGCGTCGGCATCGGCAGTCTGCATATTCAGGGGTATCAGCGCCACCCACAGGCGGAGGTGGTGGCTGTGTGTGACATCAACGTACAGCGGGCGCAGGAGGTGGCACAGGAATACGGCGTGCCTCATGTATTCAGCGACTACCAAGAGATGCTGGAGAAGGTGGACTTGAACGCGGTGTCGGTGTGCACGCCGAATGCACTGCATGCGCCTGTCGCCATCCCGGCGATGGAGGCAGGATGCCACATCCTCTGCGAGAAGCCGCTGGCGCACAACCTGCACGATGCCGAAAGGATGCTGGAGACCGCGCGTAAGACGGGCGTTGTGTTCATGATGGGCATGAACAATCGCTTCCGTGGCGACAGCCAGACGCTCAAGCGACACATCGATTCCGGCGACCTCGGCGAGGTCTACTACGCCAAGTGCGGATGGCTGAGGCGCAACGGCATTCCGGGCTTCGGGGGCTGGTTCACCACGAAGGCGCTATCCGGAGGCGGTCCGCTCATCGATATCGGGGTGCATGTTCTGGACCTGACCTGGTGGCTGATGGGATGTCCCGAACCTGCGGCGGCGTACGGAGCCACCTTCGCGAAGTTCGGTCCCTATGGGCGTGGACAGGGCGGCTGGGGTACTCCGCGCAAAGGTGGAACCTTCGACGTGGAAGACCTCGCGGTAGCGCTAATCCGCTTCGAGAACGGCGCGGTGTGCCATCTGGATGTCTCGTGGGCGTCCTACATCGAGCACGATGTGTTCTACTCCCAGCTGATGGGCACAAAGGGCGGTGCCACTCTGGAACCTTTGCGCATCTTCACCGACCGCCACGGCGTGCCGGAGGATTTCGTGCCTCATGCCCCTCAGGTCTCCGGGCACCTTGCCGAGATCGAGCACTTCCTGGACTGCATCGTGAAGCACAAGCCGACCATCGCGCCTATCGAGCACGGTGTGGCAATCATGCGCATTCTGGACGGCATCTACCGCTCTGCGGAGACGGGGGAGATGGTCACCCTGTAGGAGCCACCCGTGCCGGAGTCGCCCGTCCGATATACCATCAAGGAGCTGCCAGAAGACGAGCGCCCTCGCGAGAGGCTGGTGCAGTACGGCGCCACGGCGCTATCCAACGCCGAACTGCTGGCGATTCTTCTGCGTACGGGCACTCCGGAGATGACCGCCGTGCAGCTGGCACAGCACCTGCTGAACACCATGGGCAAGCTGCGCCACATCGCCACCGCGAAGCCGGCTGAACTCGCTCGCGTGAAGGGCATCGGGCTGGCAAAAGCGGCGCAGCTGCTGGCGGCGGTAGAGCTGGGTCGTCGTATCGCCCTCGAGGAGATGGGAGACCAGCCCACCATCAGCCGCCCCGACGACGTGTATGCTATACTTGGTGCCTCCCTTCGCGATGAGAAGCAGGAGCACGTGGTGGTGCTCCTGCTCAACACCAAAAACCGCCTGATCGGGCAGGTAGATGTTACCAAGGGCACGCTTGATACCAGCCTCTTGCACCCGCGCGAGGTGTTTCGAGAAGCCATCCGGCAGAGCGCATCGTCCATCATCCTCGTTCACAATCACCCTTCTGGAGACCCCACTCCCAGCAGTGACGACATCATCATGACCCGGCGCATCCACGAGGCTGGACAGGTCGTCGGCATCGAACTGCTCGACCATGTGGTGCTTGGCGACCGCCGGTGGGTCAGCCTCAAGGCGCAGGGTATTTTGTAACCACAAACCGCTTTTCTATTTCTGTCGCAAAGTGCTACAATATCTCTGGGAAGACCCGTGCCCTCTGCCGAACGGAAGGAGGGATACGCCATGCCTTACACATGGAAGGAACGCTGGCTTGACCGCGCTCTGCACCGTCGCCACTTCGAAGCGTTCGTGGTGTTTCTGATTATGCTGGTTGTCATGGGAATGGTGCTCAACCTGTATGGCAGGGGCACCGAAGCGGCTAACCGCACGGTGTGCCGCAACAATCTCCGGCATCTGGCGCAGGCGCTGGAGATGTATGCGCAGGACTTCGACCAGCGCTATCCCAACAGCCGGCGATGGGTTCGCCCTGTCGCGGCGTATTGCGAGAACCTCACCGTCTTCTTCTGCCCCTCCGACGATCGTCCGCGTCCCCGGCGCGAGCGGGCTCAGCTGGCGGTGTCATACTGGTATCTGCCGCCAGATAACCGGGACGATGGCGCCAGCACGCCGGTCTTCGGGGATGTCGTCTTCTCCAACTGGATGGGCAACCACGAAAACGGCGGCAACGTGGCTTATCTGGACGGACACGTGGTGTGGCGCAACCACGAACAGTGGCGGGACGAGCGTCTGCCGGTCGAACAGCTGTTGAAAAAGGGAAAGCGTCGCTAGGCAGGGTATTCTGTGGGGAGGAAGGTAGCGAGGCTATAGAGGGTTATGCTTGCAGCGATAGACATTGGCTCTAACGGCATCCGGATGCAGATCGTGCGCATCGTTGATGCGACGCGCTTCGAATTCGTGGATTACCAGCGTGCGCCGGTGCGCCTCGGACAGGACTCCTTCTCGTCAGGTCATATCACCGAGGCGAGCATTCAGGCAACCATTCAGGCGCTCACCCGTTTCCAGACAGTCATCGAACATCTCGGCGTACCCCGGGTGCGCGCCGTGGCGACCAGCGCAGTGCGTGAGGCTGAAAACTGCGACATCTTCCTCGACCGTGTCAGCCAGCAGACGGGCATCACGGTGGAATTGATCTCCGGCGAGGAAGAGGCGCGACTGGTGCATCTGGCGGTCAGCAAGGTGCTGGACTTGAAAGACAAGTACGCCATGCTGATCGAAATCGGTGGCGGCAGTGTGGAGGTGACTCTAAGCGAAGGCGAAACCATTCTCTCCAGCGAGAGCTACCGGCTGGGTACCGTGCGACTCATGCAGAAGTTCGGTAGCGTGACCGACAACCTGCTGGAGTTCAGCCGGATGGTGCTGGAATACGCCGAGCTCGCGCGACAGCGCATCGACCGCGAGATCGGCACGCGAAAGATCAATCTTTGCATCGGCACCGGGGGCAACGTGGAGGCACTGGGACAACTGCGTTGCCAGCTGCTTCGCAGACGCAGTGCCGATTTCATCACGCTGGACGAGATCGAGACGCTGATGGAGACGCTGGGAAGCATGTCCGTGCAGGAGCGCATCGACCGCCTGAACCTGCGCCCAGATCGCGCCGACGTCATCATCCCCGCTGGCATCGTGCTGCACATGATTGCCCGAGAGACTCACCTGCGTCAGGTGACGATCCCACACGTGGGGCTGAAGGAGGGCATCCTGTGGGATATGCTGCCGGAGGTGGTTGGACGGCGACCGCCTGTCGATCAGCAGGTGCGCGCCTCCGCCCGGCGACTGGCACAGAAGTACAGCATGGACCTTCAGCATGGCGAGCAGGTGGCGAAGCTGGCGCTGTGCCTGTTCGACCAGTCTGAATGCCTGCATCATCTGAACGGCGAGGAGCGCCTCCTGCTGGAGGTGGCGAGCCTCCTTCACGACATCGGACAGTTCATCCAGCCCGCCGACCACGAGAGGCACGGCTACTACATCGTGAAACACAGCCCGCTGATCGGTCTGACCGCCGAGCAGCGCGATGTCATAGCGCACATCATTCGCTACCACCGGAAAGAGCCACCCACCCTGCAGGACGAGACCTTCAAGAGCCTTCCACAAAAAGACCGCTTGACGGTTACCAAGCTAACCGCTATACTAAGACTTGCCGATAGCCTGGACACAAGCCACAGCCGTGCCATTACCGACCTGCGCTTGACTCCTGGAGCACGAAACGGCTGGAAGCTCTCCATGGAAGGGGAAGGCGACCTCCTGCTCGAGAAGTGGCAGCTGCGCAAACGCAAAAAGCTGTTCGAAGATGTGTTTGGAGTGTCACTGGAGATCGTTTAGGGAGGGCTGGGACAATGATCGAGAGCACCGCGTTGAGCCTGCTCCAGCAGGCAGTGCGAGAGCGTGGCCGCACCCTTCGTGCGCAAACCCGGCGGTGCCGAAAGCAGTTCAGCGAAGAGGCGGTACACGACCTGCGTGTGGCGATGCGCCGACTGATGGCATTGATCGACTTCCTCGGCTTCTTCAGCCGACTGCCAGCCCTGCGCAAGCTGCGCAAAGAGATTAAGACCCACCTCGACGCCTTCGACGCCCTGCGCGATACGCAGGTGATGCTGCTGGAGACATCCCAGCGGGTGACGGAGCTGCCGGAGCTCGAGCCGTTCCATCGCTACCTGCTCAAATCGGAGAGCCGCTTGCTTCGACGAGCGCAGAAGGACATCGCCGGTATTGGCGATAACTACGCGAAGACCCTGCGCCTTGCACTCAAGGCAGCTGCCGACTCCAGCTACGATGTGCTCGCTCCCGTAGACGACGCGTACCAGACCGTTTTGCACCGGCTGGCACTCATAGCCCCCAGCAACACGGCAACCATCCATCGCGTGCGTATCGCCTTCAAGCGGTTTCGCTACAGCGTGGAGGTGGTGAAGCCCGTGCTAACCACCATGCCAGACGACCTGCTGGCGCGCCTGCACGCCTACCAGACCGTGATGGGCGAGATTCAGGACATGGAAGTGATGCTGGCTGCGATCGATGCCTTCGCAGCGCGCCAGAAGGATGGTGCGTGCGGGATAGAGCACGTGCGCGAGTTCTACCAGGCGGTGCACGAGCAGAGGGTGCAGGCGTATCTGGAGCGGATGAACGAGGTATACTCCTTCTGGCGAACGGCGCCCAACAAACCGCTACCGTGGGAGGTCACGGAGTGAACCTGTATCTGGTACGTCATGCCATTGCTGTTCCCCACTACATGGCGGGATATGAGGAGGACAGTCAGCGCCCCATTACCAACAAAGGGCGGGCGAAGATGCGCGAAATCGCACATGGGCTGAAAGTGCTGGGGGTGTGCCCGACGGTCATTATCAGCAGTCCCTACCTGCGTGCCCGGCAGACCGCGGAGATACTGAGGGATGTGCTGGGCGTGGCAGAGCCGCTGGTCTTTACCGAGAACCTCCTGCCGCTGGCGCACCCCGATCGGATGTGGGAGGAGCTGCGCGCGTGCAAGGGTGTGGACTCGGTGGCGCTGGTGGGGCACGAACCTAACATCAGCGCCCTGACCAACCTTCTGCTTGGCGTGACGGCACTGCAGATGGTCTTCAAAAAGGGTGGGGTCTGCCACCTGACGCTGAACGAACTGGACGAACAGCCGCGCGCCATCCTGCAGTGGCTGATGACGCCCAGGCAGATGGTGGCAATCGGCAAAAAGGGATAGGACTTTTCCGACGAGATGCGGGCGACGGCTGAGTGCGAATGGCAAGCACGTTACCTGAACAGGGAGTTGAGCCTGCTGGAGTTCCAGCGCCGGGTGTTGGAGGAGGCAGAGGACGCACGCAACCCCCTGCTGGAGCGGCTCAAATTCGTCGCCATCTTTGGCTCGAACATGGACGAGTTCTTCATGGTGCGCGTGTCGGGTATCCGCGAGCAGATCGAGGCGCAATTGCACCAGACCTCCATCGACGGCATGACCCTGCACGAACAGCTTGCCGCTATCCGCAAAGTCTCTCTGGAGCTGTACAGACAGGCGCTAAGCTGCCTGCATCGCAAGTTGCTTCCCGCATTGCGTCGGAATGGAATACACATCCTGCCGTATCCCCGGCTTACCCCCTCCCAGCGCAGGCGAGCAGACCAATACTTCCGGGAAGTGGTTCACCCCGTGCTCACCCCGCTGGCTCTCGACCCGGGGCATCCCTTCCCGCACATCTCCAACCTCAGCCTGAATCTGGCGGTGATTGTGCGCGATGAAGAAGGCGTGGAACGCTTCGCCCGCGTGAAAGTGCCCAGCACCCTGCCCCGGCTTGTTCCCGTTAAGCGCTTTTCGGGTGGAAGACGCCCCGACGGTACTGTGCCACATCACCACTACTTTACCTGGCTGGAAGACATCATCGCGGCGAATCTGGGTGACCTTTTTCCGGGTATGCAGGTGCTTGCCGCATACCCGTTCCGTATCGTGCGCGACGCCGACATCGAAATCCGCGAGCTCGAGGCAGACGACCTGCTCGAGACCATCAAGCATACCATCCACCTGCGCAAGTTCGGCTCGGTGGTGCAGCTCAGCACCGGCGAGGAGATGACGACGCACGTGCGCAACCTGTTGATGCAAAATATGGAGATCTTCCCTACCGACGTTTACGTGCTGGGACATCCACTGGGACTGAGCAACCTGATGCAGGTATATGAGACGGTCGACCGCCCTGACCTGAAGTTCCCACCTTATCGCCCCGCCATCCCGGTAGATTTGCGCAGCTCAGAGGAGGAACACGACCTGTTCACCGCCATTCGGCGCGGTAACATTCTCCTGCATCACCCCTATGACTCGTTTGACCCGGTGGTGGAGTTTCTGCGCACGGCAGCTCACGATCCGCAGGTGCTGGCGATTAAACAGACCGTCTACCGCGTGGGCAAGAACGCGCCGGTGGTGCAGGCGCTCCTGGAGGCAGCCGAGCAGGGCAAACAGGTAGCGGTGCTGGTGGAGCTGAAGGCACGCTTCGACGAAGAGAGCAACATAGGGTGGGCGCGCACGCTGGAGCAGGCAGGGGTGCATGTGGTGTACGGTCTGCTGGGGCTGAAGACGCACTGCAAAGTGGCAATGGCTATTCGTCAGGAGGGTGCACGCATCGTGCGCTACGTGCACCTGTCCACCGGAAACTATAACGCCACCACCGCGCAAATCTACGAAGACATCGGCATGTTCACCTGTGACGAAGACATCGGCGCGGATGCCACCGACCTGTTCAACTACCTGACGGGCTACTCGAACAAGCGCGAGTACCGCAAACTGCTGGTAGCGCCAGTCAACCTGCGCCAGCGGTTGAGGGAGCTGATCCAGCGCGAGATCGCCCACGCCGTGAGCGGGGAACAGGCGCACCTGATCTTCAAGATGAACTCGCTGGTGGACAAGGAGATGATCGACCTGCTGTATGAGGCATCGCGCGCCGGTGTACGAGTCGACCTTCTGGTGCGCGGTATCTGTTGCCTGCGACCGGGCGTGAAAGACCTCAGCGAGAACATCACCGTCACCAGCATCGTCGGCAGGTTTCTGGAGCACAGCCGGATATACTACTTCCTGAACCGGGGACAGGAAGAGGTGTATCTGGGAAGCGCCGACCTGATGCCGCGCAACCTCGACCACCGTGTGGAGGTGCTGTTCCCCGTCCAATGGCCTGAGCATATCCGCTACCTGCGTGACCGTGTGCTGGAAGCCTGCCTCCGCGACAATCTACGCGCGCGACGCATGTTGCCGGACGGCACATACCAGCGGCTGTATCCTCGCGACGGCGAGCCGGTCGTCGACGTGCAATTCATCCTGATGGAACGATGAACTCTGACGACCTGCGAGACTGGGTGCTGAACCTGCCATTGTGGGCTGTAATACTAATGGTTGCTTTTTGTGGATTTGGCCTGGGCGTGGTGTTGACGCTGGCGTTGCGCCATCTGCAACAGGGCGCCCTTGCCGGGGTGGAGCTGGTAGTTCGGCTGGGGTCCGTCGCTGTTTTGGTCATGACCGTATTCACAGTGGTCAAATGGCTCTTCGACACGCTGATTATCTGGATTGCCGTGCGCGCCACCGGCAAGCTTTCCGGCGATCCCTTCCAGATGGGCTTTCTGGAGGGCTACCGCAACATGCTGCCCATCACGATGCTGATGGTCGCCAACTCCAGCCTCGGGTTGCTAATTGCCGCTGTGACGGGTTTCTGGCTGATGCTGGTTCTGGCATGGTTCGTCGACCTGCTCATCCTGCGCATCTTCCTCGAGATGGACTGGTACGAGGTGTTCCTGCTGAACGCCGTGCTGGGCTTCTTCAGCTGCGTCACCGGTGGACTGCTGTAGATCAGGGCCACGGGAACGTCGGCGTGGGAAGCTGCCAGAACCACGCGATGAGCGACCAAAGACAGGCGGACAAAAACTCGCCGAAGATCAAGCCGAGAAAGAAGGGACGCAGCAGTCGGTACATGCGCATTCCCCCGTAGCGCACAATGGGCATCTTGATAAGCCACGCCACCAGCATCGAGAACCAGAACACCACAATCCCCCACGAAGGCGCCATCGCGTAGCCCAGCGGATGCAGAGGAAAGCCTGCAATGCGCCACCGCAGGTAGCTCAGCACAGCGCAAACCAGCGCCCCTACCATTGTGAAGAGGGGTCCGGCGGGGTACTCGCGCCGGGTGGGCACGGCGCTCATGAAGGGTGCATTTTCGCGGAAAAACTGGATGTTCGCACCGCTGTACACGTAGCTGTAGAGATTCATCGCCCCGTATTTGTAGGGCAGCCACATCTGGATGACCAGCGCCACGGCGATTGCCAGCAGCAGTCCGCCAATGAGCAGCCATAGCACCCGCCTTGCGCGAAGGCGTGCCTGCTCCGTAATCTTCTGCGCATCCAGCAATCCTGTCAACAGCATCCCACGCAGGTCACGGGTGTGCATACCATCCAGAAACGACAGCAGAGTGAGCTGCTTCGCGCCCAGCATCTGCCGCTCGCCCCAGGTGTAGATGTCCATGGGCGTGAAACAGCCCTCGGTGATGAGCAATCCGCCCTCCGCCGTACACCGCGACATGATAATCGCCTGCACAAACAGGTAAACGCCGAAGTGGAACAGAGCCACCTGCCACGTCATGCCGAAATACCGTGCCCACAACAAGATGACCAGCAGGCTGGCGATCAGTCCCCACACAGCCACCCGATACGAAAACATCTCGCGCTCTTCGGAGGGGTCGGCTGGCAATTTGCCCAGTGCGCGCCCCCAGACATGCCTCAGGTGATGCCGGGCGCTGTACAGGGTGAGTATCGCCAGCATGAAGAACGCCCCGGCGCCCTGATACGCCACGTGCGCCCCAAAAGTGGCGTGTTCGAAGGGGATGTTCTCGCTGTAGGCGCCAGCGATCGCCTCCTGCACCTTGCCCAGCAGATAGAACAGCCAGAAGCTGAACAGCAGGTCGGTGGGCATCAGGTAGAAGAAGCCGATGGCTGCCGGTGAGATCCAGATTGCCCAATAGGTCACCTGATTCCACGGGCGCTCCGTGAAAAGCGTGTTGAGCTGAAACATCAGCGGCACCTCTGGCACCGACGGTATCCACTGATGCAGACCGTTTACCAGAAACAGCCCGAACGACACCACAAACCCTGCCCACATCAGTTTGTTGCGCAGGAACGATTGCGGCTGGAGCATCATCTCCAGCGGCAGCTGAACCAGCGGAAACGACAGCTTCTCCCCTTCCACCCAGTGCTTGCGCAGGATAACGGTCATGCAGAAGAACGCGGAGTACACGGCGAGGATGAGCACGAGCCACACCAGCAGAGGAGCGATCCATTCACGCCACGGCAGGACAACCCCTGCAGGCAGTCGCTCGTAGAACCACACGGCGATGTCCTGACGTCCCCCTTTGGTCACATCCCAAGGCACCAGTGCCTGCGGAATATGGGGAAAGAAGAGCACGTCCCAGCGGTTACCCGGACCGTAATAGTTAACGCCCACCAGCAGGGGTAGCCATCGTTCCATCAACCCCCGCGAGGCGATCATCGGGGTGGGAATCATCAGGATGAAGGCAACAGCGATTTCGGCGGGAGTGAGCTTCAGTCGCGGAAACAGCCACCCGATGAACTGGTTACCTGCCACCAGCACAAACAGTACACCGACGAGAGCCGGCGCCAGCTGCATCATCCCTATCTGGATGTTCTTGGCAATCAACTCGCCAGCCGACACGATAACGCACAGCGCCACCACACCGACCGCACCCACCACGACTGCACGCGGACGTACGGTCGTGATTGCGGGGGATTCTGCAGTGCGCTCGCGTGTTAACGTGTTCATGTGGTCTCTCCGTTATAGAACGATTACTCAGAACATCTATAACCTTTTCGACAAAAGAGAGGCGAGTTCCTGTTGTAGAAGCGTATTCGCGAGAAAGGGGCATCGGTTCCTGCCCCGACGCCCCCCACAATCGGTGAAAGACCGCCCTCTACCTGCCGCGCAGGGGTTCGAACCGGAATCGGCTGATAATCGCCTCCACCTCTTTACCGTCAGACGGAGGTTCACCGCGATTCAGCCACAGATTGATGCGAGGGTTTTCATCACCAGGCACCGGCACATCTCGCCCGGCGAACGTCCATGTGTGAAGCAGCGTGCCGCGGGCCGGGTCGGAGCCGGAGCGACTGCTGAAACGCACTGCACCGGGCTCCCAGCGGAAGCTGTGCACGGAGCGCACGATACCGCGTGGTATGCGAAAGCGCACCATCCGCCCGGGTACCGCGGGCTGAACCACGAATTGTGCATTAGGAGCACCTGGGTCGCTCCAGCGCGCGAACTCGATGTCTATCTCGCGGTTCGCGTAGTCCGGCGTATCGCTCCAGGTGAACAACCCCAGTACGACGCTCGGGTCAAAGAGAGCCACATCGGTCTCCAGATAGAATCGGTAGGTTCCGTAGCCCAGCGACCGGCTGTTGACCACCTCCGAACAGGTCCACTTTCCCTCAGTGCGCAGGATACGCATGTGCAGCCGCCCCTGCCTGTCGACTTCCACATGACGCGGACTGCCAGAAAACAGGCTCGGTCCCGGACCCACGGGCTCGCTGCTCTCTTTGACCCACCAGGTGTAACCGGAGAAAGTCAGTGTACGCACGGAACGCTCCTATCGCACATTCCGATCGGGCGCGGTGCCGCCCACCTGCCAGTGCCAGGGTACCTGAATGGAGCCGCGGCGCATCGCCTTCACATGCCCGTCCGCCCACACGATGACGGCGCTCTTGCCGGTGTGCCGGTAGCGCACCTCGAAGCGCGACATAGGCTCTCCCGAGTCGTTGTCGATGGTATCCCACTCGGCATCGGTGGTAGCTGGGTTTCCGTTCACAAGCCCCGGCGTCCAGTCGTATAGCGCGCCCGCGTTGCCCGTCCAGTTGGGGTTCTGCGTGCCGTCACCGTACAGCACGGTCTCGGCGAGGTGCGTCATCATCGACTGCGGTGCCGGTGTGGTGTACCATGTGCCGACCTCACCGACTCCACCTACACGCTGGTTCATCGAGTAGGCTATGGCTTTGCGGAAGGTTGCAGAGGGGTCGCTGCGCACGGGCGGTGCAGCGTCGCCGCGTGCGATAAAATCCTCCCAGTGTTCGAACTTGCCTTCGCCCATATAGGGGGTGATGACGAAGTACCAGATGACCTCCTTCCAGCCATCAGACCCCTCGTGGTAGTAGTAGCCGATGGGATAGGTCTCGTCGTAGTCCTGAAGGTACATCATTGTTGCCAGTCCAATCTGTTTGCAGTTGGACACACAGGTTGCTTTACGCGCATTCTCACGCGCCTGAGCAAACACAGGGAACAGGATGGCTGCCAGTATCGCGATTATCGCGATGACCACCAGCAACTCAATCAGGGTAAAAGCGCTTCTGCGCATCGCAGAGCAGCTCCTTCTCTATAGATTTCGTATCCATATTAACGCCTTTGCGCAAAAATGTCAAGCCAGCAGATGCCGGTTTTTCGGGGACCCGTGTGAAAATGGCTAACCCACACGACGGGGGGAAACCGTGCTCTCACGCAGAACAAGCTCACAGGGAACGCACCGGCGAGGTGGATTACCGGGCGGGGAGTGCATTCCCTCAATGAGTGCGGAGGCGCTCTCTGCCCCCAGCTCGTCCAGCGGCAAACGTACGG
>CAKZNX010000157.1 GCA_937132045.1 uncultured bacterium | reverse complement strand
CGCCTTTCAACGCAAACGCTGTCGGTTCACGCGATAGCGGCGCCCGACGCCAACGGGGAGCCAGTGGGCACCTTCCACTGCCTCATCACGGCTCCGGATGTGCAAACCGACACGCGACCGCCCCGCGATGTGGTGTTCGTGCTCGACCGCTCGGGGAGCATGTCCGGATGGAAGGTAGTAGCAGCACGGCGAGTTGCCGGACGCCTTCTGGACAGCATGGAATCCCATGACCGCTTCACCGTGCTCGCCTTTGACAACGTTGTGGAGGCGTTTGAACCGTCGTTCGTGCAGGCAAACAACCAGAACCGCTACCGCGCGATGGAATGGCTGGCTCGAATCGACGCGCGTGGCGGAACGGAAGCCCTTCCTGCCCTGCGCCAAGCGGTGCAGATACTGCTCGATAGCCGTCGCAATGCCTTCCGCACGATCGTGCTGGTGACCGATGGTCAGGTAGGCAACGAGGATGCGATTGTGCGTGAGATGAATCAGGCGGGTATCGCCATGTTCGTGGTCGGCGTGGACATGGCGGTGAACGATGCTCTGCTACGTCGTCTTGCCGAAGGTACCGGCGGTGCCTGCGAGCTGGTGGAGAGCCAACAGCGCGTGGACCAGGTGCTGGACAAGTTGACGGCAAGGCTTGGCGCTCCGGTGCTTCGCGACATCCGCATCGTCGCGCAGAGTTCTGGTGTGAACATATCGCCTGAGGATCGGGTGCCACGGGACGGCTCCTGCCTTTATGAGCGCGGGGTCGCACTGCTGATGGGTCGCTACAGGGCGCTTGCCGATGACTGGCATCTGCTGGTTTCGGGCATCTTGCCGGATGGTTCACCCTGGCAACAGGCGGTTCGTCCCCAAGTGACGCCTCATCCGGCAATCCGTCCGGCGTGGGCGCGTGCACTCATCTGCCAGCTGGAGGACAAGTATACAGCCAGACCGAGCAGATCCCTGGAAAAGCGCATCCTGAACCTCTCACTGACTCACAACGTGCTCTGCCGCTTCACCGCCTACGTGGCTATCGACCGCTCAGAGGTGGTGAACCAGGGCGGACAGCTGCGACGTATCGTGCAACCGGTGGACTTTCCAGCAGGCTGGGACCACGGCGAAACGTATGAGGCATTTGCCGAAGAGTTCTGCCTTGAACCCGAAGCGTTTGCCTCGTACGCAAGGTGCTCCTATGACCTCGTAAAAGCCTTGGAGGTGGGTCGTTACTACCGTCTGAGTCTACCGTCTCGCCACGCAAGTCAAGACATGGACAATCTGCTGGACGTGGCGCTTGAAGGGCTGAGATGGTGTAGCGCAGACGATCCAGCTCATGCGCGTCAGTGCCTGCAGACAATCGTGCAGGCTCTGCAACGTTGGATTGGCGAGCTGAAGCGAAAGCCCGCCGCCACCGCGATGGTGCAGCGGTTGCAGGAACTGCTGGATGCTATCCACCAGTTCAACTGGTCATGCATTGACAGGCAGGCTCTGGAGCAATTGCTTGCGCAGTGTCGTGAGACGCTGGAGGCGCTGAAAGCCAGCGGGCTTCTCAAAAAGCGTAGAATACGCTGGTGGTAAGCCACCCGTGAGCAGGGAGCCGCCGTGACCGGCGGCTCCACTGCTTGTAGGGCGCCTTGACTCTATATTTTAATCAGATGACCCTCTCGTCGGGCAACTCACCGCGGGCGACGCGCTCCACATCCTGCACCACCTTCTCGCCCATCAGATACAGTGATTCGCGCGTGTACGCTGCAATGTGCGGCACAACCAGCACATTCGGGTACCTGAGCAGGCGGTGATTGCCGTCAATCGGTTCGCCCTCCACCACGTCCATGCCGATTGCCGCTACTTTGCCCGACTCGATGGCGGCGACGAGAGCGTCTTCGTCAATCAGCTCGCCACGCGCCGTGTTGATCAGAAAGACGCCCGGCTTCATCAGGCTGAACTCGCGGTGCGAAAGCATATGGTAGTTGCCTTCGTTTAGCGAGGCGTTCAGCGAGATGATGTCCGACTCCCGAAGCAGGTCGTCCAGCGGCACCGGCTCAGCACTGCGCGAGCGCACGGTCTCTGGTGCCAGATACGGGTCGTACGCGATGGTGCGTGCGCCGAAACCTTGGCGCAGTATCTCTGCCACCCGGCTGCCGATGTTACCGATGCCGATGATGCCCACCGTTTTGTCTTTGATTTCGAAGCCCACGAACCGCGCGCGTTCCGCCCATCGGCTCTCGAAGACCGCCTGTCTCGCCTCATGGGTCTGGCGCAGGATGTCCAGCAGAAGAGCGACTGCCAGCTCGGCGACCGCCTCACGCTCCACCCAGGGCGTCACTTTGGTCACTATCACGCCCCTCTCTCGCGCGCTGAGCAGGTGCACGTTGTCCACGCCGATACCATGCCGGGCAATGAGCAGGGTCTCATCTTTGTGTTCAAAAAACTCGCGTGTGAAGTAGGGCTTGACGCTGGCGATAATCACGTTGTAGCCCTGCAGCGCCTCCGCCAGCGACTTGCCGTCAATGGTCGCCGGAAAGTCGAAGCGGGCAACTTCTCCCAGCGCCCTCAGGCGTTCCAGGTGCTCGGGGAAGTATTTGCCGAAACTGCTGGAGTTGACGATTGCGATTCTCAGGTCTGCCACTCTATCCTGTCCACTCTTCCACAGTTTGCAGCCAGCATCGTGCGATAACGGCGTATTCCCAGCCGAGCTTGATGGGATCGTTGCGATCACGTCCGGCGTCGGTGATGCTATCGCCCTGAAACAGCACTACCGTTAATCCCGACATCATTCTCCTCCTGATGGGAACAGCATCTGCAGATGTCGCCGGATATTTCCGGCGACCAGCGGATAGTGCTCCTGCTCGTGTTCGTCGAGCAGGGCGCGTAGGGTACTGCCCGCCTCGTCCAGCAACGCGCCGTAGGAGATATGGAACAGCTGGCGCACATGGGGCTGCCTCAGAAAAGCCTCGAGGTTCGCTGGGGGAAAAGGCGGAAACTGCTCCGGGCGGACGGCGACACGGTATGCTTGCCGGCTTTCCTCAAGGTGCAAAAGGCAAAGGCGATAAAGCTCCGTGAAGAGAGCGTTGTCGGTATGGGCTATCAGGTCTATCGCCTGCAACCAGCTGGTTCCCGAGGTTTTGACGTGAAAACGTCCCTTCGTCGCTTCACGGAACAGCTCATACACGCTGAACTTATCGCTGCCGGAGTGCAGGCTTAGGCGATAGCCCTGAAGTTCATCGCACAGCGCCGCGTGCAGTCGAAGCGCTCTGCCGAGCTCTTTCAGGTCACCGACGTAGTCCACCCCCTTCTCAAACTCGCCCGGAAAACGCAGGGCAAGACTGTAGAGGTTCACGCCACTGCGCCGGAGATACTCCACCACATAAAGATGGTCTTCCGGGGTAGACACTCGGGCGCTTTCATCGATGGATATCTCCAGATCGAACGCTTGCAGCTCACTTTTCAGTATCGCGTAGAAATCGCAGCCTCTCTGCAACGCCTCTTCAAAGGTGATGGCGGACTCCACCAGCCTCTGGGCGTCCATGCTGTAGCGTTCGCCTTCAGAAGTCTGAACACGCATGTCGGCGTGGTCGCGGATGATACTCTGGCTGAGGGCAGAAAGCATCCGCGCTTTGTCTACCAGCTCCGGCTGAGTGAGGCGGGTAACGTCTCGCAGGTGGTCGCTCAGGTCCAGCGTGTACATGCTGTAACCGGCTTCGATGGCTTGCCGGAGCTGCTGTTCGTGCTTCACGTGATCGGCGTCCGCGCCAAAGGCGCCTGTGTAGCCCGCTTCCAGAATACCGCCCACCGCCCCGAGCAACACCTCGCGGAAATCGCGCCCGGTGCGCACCAGCTCGCGCGGTGACTGCTGTGCCAGCACGGGAAACACGCAGAACCCATCAAAAGCCTGCAGGTGCGCCGCGGTGACCATGCCCAACCTGTCACCAGCACCAAACGAAGCGGGCTTATCGCATGTCGATGGGGCAAGGGATAGCGGGTGCCTCAGGACGAGATAGTTGTGCCAGTCCAGCGGGATCAGATAGATACCGCCCAGATCAATCACAGCGCTGAGGTCGGCAATAGGAGGAGGCTGAAGGCTTACCACAAACCCGTCCGCGCCGCGCTTTGCGTAGGCAACGGGCACATCGCCCATCCGTCGAACCGAGTTCGGATACAACCGCAAACCGCTCTCCTGCAGGACACGCTGTGCGGTACTCCATTCATCCGTCATCTTTTGCATTGTTTGCCCCCAGAATCCCCCACCTCGCCCAGTGAAGCCTGCTATTGCACGCTGACGAGGACAGGGCGCTTACGCCCCTCCTGTCAGCTTCAGAAGCCTCGGGATGGCGCCCTCGTAGGCGTCGATCAGCGCATCCAGCGAGGAGTCCACTCGCGCCTTGCCGTTCACCGCAATGCGCAGACTCCTCTCCGCGCTTACCTCTCCTATCACC
>CAKZNX010000156.1 GCA_937132045.1 uncultured bacterium | reverse complement strand
AACCCTGAGGAGGCGCGCCGCCGTGCCGAAAATGCATACAGGCACCTGCTGGAGCATTTCACCGTGGAGAAGCAGGTCGAAGCATGGGAACGAGCGGTGCAAGTGGCTATAAGCACATGGAACATAAAGCGGCACTCGAGCACAGGGAGTGTTTGAAGATGAACGAAGTAGTCGTCTTTACAGACAATACCGTCAGCCAAAGCCCCACCTGGTGTAGGGACACCGTACTGATGTCGTTCCGCAAGGAGCCCAAAGCCTGGCGACGGGTATTGGTAGCCGCACAGAACGCCCGGCTTGCGCTTCGCTCTGTGCCGCCAGGTGCGCCAGTTGTATTCGGTAATACCTACCCTTTATCCGCAACGCTGGCATCTATAATGCTAAAGCGGCGCAGGAGTCCTTCCTTTATCGTGAGACTGGATCCCATGATGCCGAAGCCTAACCTGCGCCGACGGCTCTGGTCCCGGATCGTGTTCGGCAGCGTAGATATACTCATCGTGCTCTCTCCTTCGGTTGCCGAGAGGTATGCCCGTTATTATCGCGTTCCTCGCGAAAAGATACGTCCTCTGGGATTTCACCATACGCTGGCTGGTTTTGACTTTGATATCACCGAGGGTGACTATGTGTTTGCGGGCGGCGACTCCATGCGTGACTATTCGACATTAATACAGGCTGTGGAAGGCAGCAACATCCCCGTTGTCATAGCCACCCGCCTGCCAAAGCCGAGCACCCTGCCCACTAACGTCACATACGGTCCGGTGTGTCCCGATGAGTTTCGCAAGCTGATGGCTGGAGCACGGTTTATTGTTTTACCCTTAGATTTGACTCAGTTTCGCACTTCGGGGCAGCAGACTTATCTCAACGCGATGGCGCTGGGCAAACTGATTATTGTCACCGATACGGAAGATGCGGCGTTCTACATTCAACACATGGACACTGGCATTCTGACGCCCACTAAAGACGTAACTCAGTTACGAGAAGCCATCCTGTGGGCTTGGAACCACCCTGACAAGTGCCGTGAGATCGGCAGAAGGGCACGTGACGTCGCGTTGCCAATGGACCAGGAATGGACATACACAAATCTGCTTAAGCTCGTTCACAGCGAATACATCGCGTGGCGGCATAACTATGGACTGATTTAGAACGTTGTTAATCAGAGCTAGCGTGAGAGGGATACGCATGATAGGAGTAGTTCGTCATTTGTGGAATTGTGCAGGAATATACAGAGCGCGACATCCGCTCATTTCCGGCATGTGGTTCGTGGGCGGTCGCTTGTTCCGAACACATCCGCCGACAGAAGAGGAGCAATTCCTGATGTCGCTGCCATGCACGGGGCGAGTCGTGTATGATATCGGTGCCAACGTGGGTGTCATGACGCTTTTCTTCGCACGTGCCGTCGGTGCAGACGGGTGTGTCGTGGCGTTCGAGCCGCACCCGTACAGCTTTAAACGCCTGAGCCGTAACGTCCGGGTTAACCGCCTGCGCCACGTGATGCTCGTCAATAAGGGACTGGGGGATGAGCCGAAAGTCCTTACGCTCTTCCAGCCATCCAGGCATCTGAGCGGCGCAACCCTGAATGGCGAACGCGCGAGTGTACTGAACGAAGGTGACCTCATTCAATATGAGGTACATATCGATACGCTGGATAACCTGGTAGCCACTTTGAGTCTTCCGTTCCCGCACTTCATCAAGATAGATGTGGAAGGCTTTGAAGAACAGGTTCTGCAAGGGGCACGCCAGACGATAGTAAGCGCTAGCCCTGAGCTCTTCGTTGAGATACACCGACTGGTGGATGGGACGCCGACTACGCAGGCAGTACTGTCCTTGCTAACGGATTTTGGCTATCGGTTCTACCATGTCGAAACGCAGCAGGCACTTAGTCCAGATACCAGCCTCGCAATCACAGGGGGGCACATCTATGCGTACCGAGAGCCTACTGCGTTACAGGCGCCACGCTAGACTCTACACGAGAGGTCGTTACGGGCTGACACTGTCAAAGGAGGTTGGAGTTGAACATACTCGTCACGGGGGGCGCTGGCTTCATCGGCTCGCATATCGCGGACAGCCTGGTGCAACAGGGGCATCAGGTGACCGTGCTGGACGACCTGTCCACCGGGCGCGAGGAGAACATCGCGCACCTGCAGGACAAGGTTCGGTTCATCAAAGGCTCTATCACTGACCTGTCGCTTCTGCGCGACGTAATGCGGGGGATGGGGGTGGTGTTCCATCAGGCGGCGCTGGGGTCGGTGCCGCGTTCGGTGGAAGACCCCGTCACCACGCACGAGGTGAACATCACGGGCACGTTCAATGTGCTGTTGACAGCGCGGGATGCCGGAGTGAAGCGCGTCGTGTACGCCGCATCTTCCTCGGCGTATGGAGACACACTTACGTTGCCCAAAGTGGAGAGCATGTTGCCCAATCCGCTCTCGCCCTATGCGGTAAGCAAGCTGGTGGGCGAGTATTACTGCCAGGTGTTCACCCGCGTGTATGGGCTGGAGACGGTGAGTCTGCGCTACTTCAACGTGTTCGGACCGCGCCAGAACCCCGACTCGCAATACGCGGCGGTCATCCCGCGCTTCATCACTGCCGCCCTCAAGGGACAGCCGTTGACCGTCTTCGGCGACGGTGAGCAGTCGCGCGACTTCACCTACATCGACAACGTGGTGCAGGCGAACCTGCTGGCGATGCAGTCACCCAGTGCGGTGGGCAAGGTGTATAACGTTGCCTGCGGGGGGCGGTATTCCCTGAACGAGCTCATCCGCGAGCTGGAGGGCATCCTGGGGCGGCGGCTGGATGTGCAATATCTGCCACCGCGCGTCGGGGACGTGAAGCACTCCGAGGCGAGTATCGAGATGGCA
>CAKZNX010000155.1 GCA_937132045.1 uncultured bacterium | reverse complement strand
TACCGCCGACTACCAGTTGCTTCTGGAGAATTACAATCGTCTGTTCAGCCAGTATCAGGCGGCGGTGCTGAACCTGAACGCGAATACCGAGAGCTTCATCACGTTGATGGGTGACACCGTGGTGGAGGGTCCGGTACGTGCCGGTCCGAACCCGATGCAGGTCATCATCGCGGCGATTCTGCTCAGCCTGTTCCTCGGGGTGGGTATCGCTGTCGGGTTAGAGGTGGTGGATAACACCGTCAAGACGACCTCGGATGCTCAGCAGCTGATTGGTTTGCCGGTGACGGGGGTCATCCCCCGGCTCGAGAGCGGCGACCGCAACGCGCTGCCGAAGGTCACCCACGTCGATCCCGCATCCCCGCACGCCGAGTCGTATCGCTTCGTGGGAGAGGACCTCCTTCTCACGCTGGAGGAGCAGCCCGACATCCGCTCCATCATGGTGGCGACCGTACGTCCGGGGCAGGGAGGCACCTCCACGATTGCCAACCTGGCGATCACTCTGGCTCAGGGAGGGAAGCGGGTGATTCTCGTGGACGGCGACATGCGTCGTCCTTCTCTGCACAAAGTGTTCAACGTGAGCAACGATGTGGGTCTGAGCTCTGTTCTGTCCAATGGGCTGCAGATTGCCGAGGTGCTGCGCCCAACTGAGGTGGATAATCTCGTACTGGTGCCAGCGGGACCGATTCCGAAGAACCCGTGGCAGCTCCTGCGTTCGCCCAAGATGCAAGAGGTGGTGGACGCGCTGGAGCAGAGCTGCGATATCGTGCTGTTTGACACGCCTAGCGCGGCGGTGTTTGCCGATGCGTCGGTAATGGCATCGCTGGTGGACGGTGTGGTGGTCGTGGTGCGCGCCAATCATATTCCGCGCGGAAGCGAGCTGCAGGTGAAGCATTTGCTGAACAAGGCAAAGGTGAAGCTGCTAGGTGTGGTGCTGAACGATGCGGCGCCGGAGATGGTAGACAGCTACTACTATCACAGCCATTACTACCATCACACCAACGGCAAAGGGGAACTGCCGCCGCCGACCAGCAAGCCCTCGTCCGGGGCGAAGCCTGTCGCGGTGAAGAGAGGCAAGCGCGTGGTCTCACCGGCTACGCCGCAGACCAGGCAGACGGAGAAAACGCACATCGTACCTGCAGACCCCAACGCCCGCGTGGAGATACGCCGGGAGGATGTGTTGGGGAAGGAAGACAGCGGAGGATAGTCGATGAAAGAGTCGCGCGCCGAGGCCGCCGTCTGGAAGCAGCAGCCCGTAGCGGAAGAGCTGACCGCATCTGCGGAACAGTCACAGGAAAGCAAAATGATGCACAAACGCCGCGTGCTGATAGTGGGGGCTGGCGAAGTAGGGCATCTATTGGCACAGAATCTGCGGAAAGCCGGTCATGAGGTGGTTGGCTTTGTGGACGACCAGATAGAGGCGTCCATGACGGGGTTGCGCGTGCTGGGTTCGCGAGCCGATATCGAGCGTATCGTGCACGAGTATGAAGTGGACGAGGTGATCATCGCCTATGCGCCCACGTGGCAGCAGCGTCTGGCAGAGGCTTTGGTGCGCAACGGGCATCGCGGGGTGAAGGTAAAGGTCGTACCCAGCGTTGTGGAAGTGGTGCTAAACGGGCCGACCACGAGCCGAGTGGGGGATATTCCTGTCGTCGATATCACCCCACGTCTGCCTTCGAAGCAATTGCTTGCGGTCAAGCGCGTTTTCGACGTTGTGTTTGCCTGCACTGCGCTGCTGCTGTCGTTTCCGTTGCTGCTGCTGTCAGCTCTGGCGATCAAGCTGACTTCACCCGGACCCATCATCTACAAACAGGAGCGTGTCGGCAAAGACGGTAGGCGGTTCTACATCTTCAAGCTGCGTACGATGGTAGCAGACGCGGAAAAGAAGACCGGACCCGTGCTTGCAAACAAAGATGACCCTCGGATCACCACAGTGGGCAAGGTCTTGCGGGCGACGAAGATGGATGAAGTTCCGCAGTTTCTGAACGTTCTGCTGGGACACATGAGTGTCGTGGGTCCGCGCCCGGAGCGCCCCAATTTCGTGGAGCAGTATAAAGAGCATATTCCTCACTACGACGAGCGACATCTGATCAGACCGGGTATCACTGGCTGGGCGCAGGTGATGGGTGGTTACCACACCTCCGTCTACGAGAAGTTGCGTTATGACCTGATGTATTTGTATCACATGTCTCTGTGGCTTGACCTGAGGATCATTTTATTGACGGTATGGGCGATCCTGAAGCGTCGGGAGGGATGCTGATGAGCGTTCGAGCGGACGTCCCTACCCAGCGGCGGGATGCGGTAGTGTGGGCGGTCGCGGCGACGCTTGGCATTGCCGTGGGCATCGCGCTGCTGCTGGTGCCCGTAGAATTTGTCGTTGGGGTGGTGGGCGCGCTGATTGCAGCGTGCGTGTTCCTGTTTAATCCGTATGCAGGGTCTCTGACTTTCATCGCGTTCTACTATCTGCGTCCGATAGACTTCTTTCCTCAGCTTGGGATGCTGCGTCTGCCTCTCTTCATCGCCAGCGTCACTTCAACAGGGCTGTTCGTTCGGCTGCTCCTCAGCAGGCAGAAACTGCTAGAGGGCTGGTATGTGAAGTGGTTCCTTGCATGGTGGATCGTGATGTTTCTATCGGTGCCCCTATCGCTGTACCGCTCACAATCTTTCTCTGCTGCACAGGATTTTGCCAAAAGCGTGGCAATGGTATGGATGATCTACATGACCATCCGTACGGAGCGCCAGATGATGTTTACAGTGCGCATGCTGGCGGTAATGGCGTTGTGGTTGGCAGGCTCCGGTATCCATAATTATATGACGGGCAACGTCGAGATGAGCGGCGAGTTGCAGCGCGCCGGTGC
>CAKZNX010000154.1 GCA_937132045.1 uncultured bacterium | reverse complement strand
GCTTGACAAAGACGTGCATAGCACGTAATATCATTATGTACTAATCTACTTTTTTACAAATGGATATTCAATGAAGGTTCGAGATTTTCTACAGACTCATCCGGTGTTTCGGATTGAGGAGTTCCGTGCGTTCCGCGACGGAACTGGTTCAAGGAACCAACGCACCCACAAGGCGATACTGTACCACTATATGAAGACGGGACGTCTCGTGCGGGTGCGAAGCCATGTTTACGCCGTGGTTCCGTATGGGCAATCGCCACAGGATGTTCAGCCCGACCCTTTTATCATTGCTTCTCGGATAACGTCCGACAGTGTGCTTGCCTATCATACCGCTTTGGAGGTTTATGGGAAGGCCTACTCCTCCTCTCGAGACTTCCTGTTCCTGACGCAGGAAGGCGTACGACTGGCGATGTTTAAAAACTACCGGTTCAGAGGTTTGAGTGTGCCGTCAGCCCTGGTTCGACAAGGATGTGAACAATTCGGTGTGGTCACGGTAGATCGCTTCGGCTTGTCCATCAAAGTTACCAGTCTGGAGCGAACACTGGTGGATGTTCTCGCTCGTCCAGGATTAGGCGGCGGCTGGGAGGAGATATGGCGATCGCTGGAGATGGTGGAACATCTCGACCTCGATCAGGTTGTGAATTATGCCCTTTTGCTCGGTAAAGCGGCAAAGATTGCTCGGGTAGGGTTCTATCTGGAACAGCACGCCCAACGGTTAATGGTAGACGATACAAACCTTGAAAAGCTGCGGGCACATGCTCCCAAGGTGCCAATCTACTTTGACCGGAGACTTGCCGACGACGTGCGGCTACTACCGCGCTGGAACCTCATCGTACCCCAGCACATTCTGAATCGCGCTCGCGAGGAGCCTCGGTGAGGCTGTCTGCAGAACGTCTAAGGGCAGAATCTGCTGCGACCGGCTTCCGTGCCGAGATACTTGAGCAAGCATTGCTCCTGCTGGAACTTCACGATGGGTTTATCGAGCATCCCTACCTCGCGAGCCCCCTGCCAGTAGGTAGAACCGCGCATCGACCTGCAGACCCGGAGCAATGGGCACAACAACACGTGCGCAACATGAGGCACCGTTAGGAAGCCTCCCTGTCTTGCTTTCTGCTGGTTTATCTCAACACCGGCAGTTCACGAAGGTATCCACCTTTTCCTTAATCGCACGCTCACAGCCTTCCACACTCAGCACGTCACATTCGCTTCCGAGGACGAACGGATGCCCCACCTGCCGCATCTTCTCGATGAGCTCGCAGGCAAGTTCCTCCACCTGTTCGCGGGTAATTAGTTCGTCGGAGTAGAAGCGTTTGGACGGCAGGTTGCCGTATAGCACCACATGCTTCGGCACCAGTCGGGCATCCTCCCACAGCACCCGCGAGCTCCCCAAACTCAGGACCACCGGCTCCAGCGAGGCGTAATGGCGCACCATCTCGTCGGTAAGTTCCCCACAGCAGTGAAAGATTAGATCTACTCCGCGCTCGTCGAGGAAAGCCTTGATGCGACGCAGATAGCGCATCACCATCCTCTCGAAGATATCGGAACCCTGCTCGATCTGGTTGGGGGAGATATACACCTTGTTCGCCGCTGGCTCCGCGATAAAGACAGCGCGTGCCCCTGCCGCAATCTGTGCCTCCATCGAGCGCTGTATCACCATGGTGGACAGCTCGAGGGCTACTTCCACCATCCTCACTTCAGGCTCCTCCTCGCCGGTAATGCCCATGCCTGCCAGGTAGATCGGGGCGATGGGGTCGGCGATGAGCTTGGTCATCAGCGAGAATGGACCGATGGTCATACCAATCGGCAGAAGGTCTGTATGCCGGGCGATGTAGGCGACGGAGTCGGCTTGCGCCTGAATGCGCACGTTCAGCGGGCGCTCGCTCAGCTGACGCCGCACGCTCTCCATTATCTCCGCAGAGGGCGCCTCATGGAAATGGTACGTGGGTATCTTTTCTGCCGGTACCTCCAGCAGTTCCAGCAATGCGGTCTTTTCAATCATCAGGTCCATATGGGGTATTGCCAGAGGGGTGCGGTAACGGTGTGCCGCCTCCTCCACCACCTGTCCCAACCGGTAACCATCCACCAGGATGCCTGCGACATCCTCTTTCTCATGCAGTACCAGGTCTGTGCCTATCGGCATGCGCAAGCCGCGCTCAGCAAGCCTCAAATAGAAATCCCTTCCCATGTTCTCCTCTCGTTTCGCGATGTTTGAC